>JAAWOG010000128.1 GCA_022799355.1 Lachnospiraceae bacterium
ATTTTACGCGGTTTTTCATTTTATGGATATCGTGAAAATATGCTGTTTTGTACCGCACTAGTGACAGGCTAGTGACAAAAAATAACCCTCTGCAGGCCGTCGCAGGGGGCTATATCATTTCTATGGCGCTTCTCAATTCTTCTATGCTTTTGTGGGTGTAAGTCCGCGTTGTGAGGGTTCCGGAAGCATGTCCTATAAGGCGGTCAATGCATACCTGATTCACCCCGGCGCTGTCCAGGAGAGAGGCGAACGTATGCCGGCAGTCGTGGGGCGTGTGGTATGTGGTGATACCGATATCTGAAAGAGTCTTCTTGAACAGCTTTGTATATACCCCGGCAGTTATAGGCTGGCCGTTCATGGGGAACAGGGTTCCCGGGTGAGCTGAGAGCCTGTCTTCCACAAATCCATATATCTTTGAGTGGATCGGGACGATCCGGTTTCTGCTGGCAGCAGTTTTCAAACCGCCTTTAAAAGTCTTTTCTCTCAGGTTGATATTTTCCACCGGCATCAGGAGTAATTCCGATATGCGCCATCCGGAATAGATGTAGATCAATATGCTGTCCGCCCAGGGGACGCTCCTGTGATCCCACAGGATCCGCAGCTCATCCGCGGTAAAGGGAACGCCCGGGGTATCGTCTTCCGGCACCGTGATCGATGCGAAGGAAGCATAGCCTTTTTCTATGATGTCATTTTGCAGGGCGTACTTGTCCATCTGGGTGAAGAGGTTCTTGATGTGTTCCTGCAGGGCATGAGATAACGGCCGGCCTTTGCGGTTATTCTGGCCGAGAACAGCCCGGAAGTCATCCGCCCGCAATTTGCTGTAGGTGAGTTCATATAATGTGTTGCAATGCTTATATGCGGTCCTCGTACAGTCCATGGAACTTTGAGAATATGTCTTCCCGCTGTACTCGTATTTATTTTTATAGAATTTCTCATAGAGCTGTGAAAAGGTCATATCCCGATCCGTGACGCTGTAAGGGTTCCTGTTGTATTCCGCAAGGGCAATCAGCCCCTCTTCCCGGGTGGAGAAGCGCCCCAGCACGTCATATACAGGGTAATAGCGCTCATCCATCCTGGTATTTACCCTGACCTCAAAGGGTTTTCTTCGTTTCCCGGAAAGTTTTACTACGGATCCGTAACCGTTGGGATTCTTCAATGGCTTACCGCGTGGCATGAATACATCATCCTCCTGAAAATGGGCATAAAAATGCCCGGCGCTTGCATTTTGGCCGGGAAGATGATATAATTCACTTGCTTAGAGAGATTATATCGGTAATCCCGGTATAGTTCCGATCCGTTCCGGTGCTGGTAACACTGGGGCGGATTTTATTTGACATATTTTTATGTGTTGTGTATAATATGTTTAACAGGACAGCCGGAAGATAGATTGAGCCTATCCGTCCCGGCGAATTAAGACGCTAAGTGAGCCGCCTGACCGACCAAGGAACAGGGCGGCTTACTTATTTTTCACGTTCAGAACTGCTACGATCAGCAGAGCCACGGTTAATATCACCATGAATTCTTCATATGTACTCATAAGCACCACTCCTTCCCACAGAACTCGGAACGAATGGCCGCACGCCCTCCCAGCTGCCCGGGTAAGCATATTATATTGTCAATGTTCTATTACCACCGTACCTGCAGGTACGCCCTTTCCTGCGGGGTGTCCAATCTGGACACTCCTTCCTAATCAGGGATTATTCAACATCAAATGGTAATTCATCGTTAATTTCATCGGGAATACTAATTATAATTTCATTTAATTCCTCTAATGCACCATCTAACCAGGTATCTATAACATGTTGCTTTATTTTTCCGTCTCTAAGTAATTTTTGTAAATCTTCGTAAGTTTCAAAAAATTTTAATAATTCTGGCTTTTCTGGTATGCGAATCACCCTTATATATCGCCAATCATTAGATTCCGGAAAAGGAGAATCATCACAATCTTCTTTAAATAAATCTAATTGGAACTTATATGGAAATGAATCAATTTTTAAAAGTTCCAAAATTTTTATGGCTACATCTCTATAAGTTTTTATTTCTGGTTTTAATCCTTTTTCCTCACTTAATCCACATAACCAATCAATAGACACACTGAATGCTTCAGCAATTTTTTTTGCCACTGCGATAGATGGATTTTTTAAATTATTTTCGTAAGAAGATAGTGCAGCAGCAGTTATACCTATTTTTTCAGCAAAATCCTTCTGTGTAATTTCTAAAGTGTTTCGCAAAATTTTCAATCTATCAGAAAAAATCTGTAATTCTATATCACCCATACAATTAACCTCCTTTTCAACAAGTTAATTGTACCACCCATAGAATAACAAATCAATTACAAAATGTCAATATCAACTAACATATAATTTTATAAATTAAAATATAATTATAGTTATTGACATTGAATAAAAAATATAATATAGTTAATTTATAAACTAAAAAGAAAGGAGATAAACCGCGTGAGAATTGACAGAATAAAGCTTGTCACAGAGCTGGCAAAGCGTGACATGTCCCAGAAGCGTCTTGCTGAACTGTCTGGAGTTTCCAGAGCGACAATCAATTATGTGCGTGCTGGAAAGTCCTGTTCTGATGAAGTTGGGCAGAAAATCGCTGATGCTTTAGGCATCGACATAGTGAAAATTTTAGAGTAGTTGTGACGTCGCAACAGAAAGGATGGAACGATGAGGTTAAACAAGGATAATTATCAGGCTATTTTGGAAAAGAAACAGCTTTCGCATGAGTACGTGCAGAAAGCCACAGGGTTATCAGGAATGACATATTCTTGGATTTTAGAGAATGGATTCATCGAGTTAGAGACTCTGGAGCGTATTGCAGATGCAATCGGCTGTAAGCCGGGTGACATATTAAGACCTGACTATGAAGGATATTCCGAAAACGTCATTGAGTGGGTGCGGGACGGAAAGCGGGCCACATTGAGCCTGTCACAACGCCGGACGATCTCCAGGGTGAGACAGCTTGCAAAAAGCCATCCGGAAGAATGCCAGATCATAGCAGAGAATAAGGACGGTAGCATATGCGCCCATATCCCGGTTAGTTGGGTGAGGATAAACCCATCTCGAGAACTGTCAGAGGAACAGCGCCGACAAATGGCGGAGCGCTTAAGCAGTAGGTAGTCTGAAATTGCCTGTATTATGGGTGCGATTTTATCAAATTTCAACGAAAAACCATTTTAGGTGTAAAGTATCGCCTAAGAGATTTTAAAATGAAATTTGTTTATAGGAGACGGAGGACAAACCATGAGTAGAGATTGTTTTGATTGTTCAACCTGCAGATACCGCTACATACATTTTCCCGACATGGACGATCTGGAAATATCCATGCAGGAGTGTTTGTGTGACGGCGAGGACTATGAAGAGGGGTAGAAAGGAGATGAAGGGAAATGTCAGTACCACGAGATACCACGATGTTAAAACCGGACAGCCGGAAAGTTCTGATCGCGATGGCAGCAGCCGAGCTTGAGCCGAAAGAGGTGGCCAAGGAATCCGGCGTCCCGGTGAACATCGTGTATACCATGCGCCGGGGGTTCTATACAAAGCCTAAGTACATAGGTGCGGTAGCACGGGTGTTGAAAGTTTCGGTTACTGATCTGATCGAGGATAAGGAGGAGACGGATGGAGACACCGTTCAGGTAGGAAGGAGAAGAGATGATAGTGAATGAGAGAAATAAAAGGAGGATTTGGAGTGGTTTATCAGGATGTAACAAGAAATAAAAATATATCTGCTGCGACAAAAGGTTTATATGCATATTTGTCTTCTTTCTGTGGTGTATCTGATGAATGTTATCCAAGTGTAGAAACTATTTTAAAAGAAATGAGTATGGGAAGAGATA
>JAAWOG010000046.1 GCA_022799355.1 Lachnospiraceae bacterium
TTTCTTTTAAAATATCAATAATAAAGTCCATATCCCCCTTATCTTTCACTAAATGGCAGATATTACTTTTATATATTTCAAAATCTTTTAAATTGGGGGTATTTTCATCTTCTCTACAACATTCTGTCAGAAGTTCTTCCATTGTCACATGGAGCGTCCTCGCTAATTTATATATTGTTTCTGCCGTACATTTTTCAATCCTGGTTTTTCCTTTCACAATATCTGACAACGTAGTATATGGTACATGGCTTTCCTTAGCGCACTGATAAACCGAAAGCTGCTTTTCCTTTAACAAACTCATCAATTCCATTTCTCTATTCTCCATTTCATAGATTCTTTTCTATTGATTATAACGGTATATCGTGATAGCGTCAAGAAATGAAATTTCCAAGATATTATAGCAAAACCCCTGTAAATGGCATTCCCACACCACTTACAAGGGTTCTCATTCTCATATCTATTCGCCTGTTTTCAGCAAATTTCTACGCATTCATCTGCGCCGCAACCTCAGCCGCAAAGTCCTCATTCTTCTTCTCAAGCCCTTCGCCTGTCTCATAACGAACAAACTTTGTAACTTTCAGCTCCGTACCGTTCTCCTTTGCAACCTGTGCAATATACTGTCCTACGGTCTGCTTGCCATCCTCTGCTCTGACATAGATCTGATCCAGCAGACAGATCTCTTTCAGTTCTTTGTTGATACGGCCATTGATCATGCCGTCGATCACCTTCTGAGGCTTTGCGGACTCCTTCGGATCATTCATGATCTGAGCCAGAAGGATCTCCTTCTCATGTGCAATATAGTCATCGCCCACTTCATCTCTGCTCACATACTTCGGTGTCAGTGCCGCAACCTGCATCGCCACATTCTTTAACGCTTCTCTCACAGCGTCATTGTCAACGCCTGCTTCCGCCGCTACGATAACACCGATACGGCCGCCGCCGTGCAGATAATCAACTACAATAGGAGCCTCAACTACTTCAAATCTTCTGATATTCAGGTTCTCACCGATTGTAGCAACCTTTTCTACCAGCGCCTCTTTTACGGTCTTAGAAGCATCCTCTTCCCAGTTCTCCGCAAGGAACGCATCCATATCCACTGCGTTTGTGTGAAGTGCCTGTTTTGCAACTGCCTCTACGAAAGTCTGGAAAGTCTCGTTCTTTGCCACAAAGTCGGTCTCGGAATTTACTTCCACAACCGCTGCCTTGCCGCCGTCTACCGCGATACGGCAGATACCCTCTGCTGCAATCCTGCCCGCTTTCTTCTCAGCCTTTGCCTGTCCGTTCTTTCTTAAGAACTCAACAGCCTCCTCCATATTTCCATTTGTCTCGGTGAGGGCCTTTTTACAATCCATCATGCCAGCACCGGTCAACTCTCTTAACTCTTTTACCATTCCTGCTGTAATAGCCATTTCATTTTCCTCCAAATCTATACTTATATCGAAACCCTGCGCTCCACCGCAAATACTTCGCTTACGCCCGAATCACAACAGCCTTATTCTGCCGCCGCTACTTCTTCAATATCCGCTGCTTCGCCTGCTTCCGCTGTCTCCGCCATCTCTTCGCCCAGATCAGCCGCCTCGCCCTGGGATGCTTCGATTACGGCATCAGCCATCTTGGAAACAATCAGTTTTACGGCTCTGATCGCATCGTCATTGCCCGGGATAATGTAATCCAGTTCTTCCGGATCACAGTTCGTATCACCGATACCGATCAGTGTAATGCCGAGTGCATGTGCTTCCTGCACACAGATTCTTTCCTTCTTGGGATCTACTACAAAGATACAATCCGGGATTCTGCCCATCTCCTTGATGCCGCCGAGGTTTCTCTCCAGCTTATCCCACTCTTTCTTGATCTGGATAACTTCCTTCTTGGGCAGTACATCAAAAGTACCGTCCTCAGCCATCTCTTCGATTCTTTTGAGTCTCTCGATTCTGGACTGGATCGTCTTAAAGTTGGTGAGCATACCGCCCAGCCATCTCTCATTTACATAATACATACCGCAGCGCTCCGCTTCAACCTTGACCGCATCCTGCGCCTGCTTTTTGGTACCCACAAAAAGAATCGTACCTCCCTGGGAAACAATATCTGCCACCGCATTGTAAGCCTCATCCACCTTACCTACGGATTTCTGCAGGTCAATGATATGGATACCGTTTCTCTCCGTGAAGATATAGGGAGCCATTTTGGGGTTCCATCTTCTTGTGTGGTGTCCGAAATGTACACCTGCTTCCAGTAACTGTTTCATTGAAATAACGCTCATGTTTACTTTCCTCCATTTGGTTTTTTCTTCCATACACCGCACCAGGTCCATGACTCCCTGTCTCCTGACCTACCTCCGTCTCCCGGAAGCACCAATCAGGACTCAGCATATGTGTTTTTTCACAACTTCTGTATTTTACCACAATTTCCCCGCTATTGCAAGCATAAAATCCTTCCGCAAAGCCCAATCCACAACGGCTCAGCCATCCCATCCACATCATGCATAAAAAGAGGGCGAAACAATGTCTCACCCGCTCTTCGTAATCTTATCCGCAATCTCCTTCTCGGTCTCTCCAACCCTGATCTCATAAGTCCCGATAGAGATCCGCTTATCATACCCATTATCGATAAGGAACCTGTCAAATACCGCCGCCGATCCCACAAGCCCTGCTTCCTCCGCTTTCCGCGCCACCTCAATGGAACTCTCTCCCTGCACTACCGTAAAGGAGACCACCTGCCCTTTCGGCGCGTTGTCCGCTATCTCTTCCGCTCTGCCTGCCACCTCATCCGCTCTTTGTTCTATCTCCTCAGCCAGCGTCTGCTCCTTAATCTCATCGTCCTTCTGCGTATCCCCGGTTTCCTGCTGCTCCGGAGAAACCTCCTCCTTTTGCTCCGGCGTCTGCATTTCTCCGCCTTCTTCCGACGGAGCCGTCCCATCTTCCTGATCAGGCTCCTGTGGTTTTATATCCTCCCCGGCTCCCGGCTGCTCCTCATCGGTCTCTTCCTGCCCCGCATCTTCCTGATCAATATCTTCCAGCACGGACTTGTTTTTTTCCACCATGCCAAGTTCCGATGCCCTTTTTTTCACCGCTTCATCACTCATCTTGCCGCCGCTAACTCCCGACAGGATCAATACAAGTGCCGCCACCAGCATACCGATGCCCAATCCGCGTAAATAATACCTAAGTTTCATGATTTCCTCATTTCCGTGGGTTCCTGTTACACAAAGCCAATTTCCGGCTCTTATCACATTCCCTCATATAAATCGATGACGAGTTTCACCTCTCCGATTCCCAGCCCAAGATCCCTCGCAATGGACATATCGGACTTTCCGGCTCTGTGAAGCTCCAGGATTCTCTCGTTGCTGTTGATCGCCATATTCTCTTCGATCCCCGAAGGCATAAACATCATGCTCAGCTCTTCCATCGATAACATGGACTCCGCACTCTTTCCTTCCGCCCCCTCCATGTCAACAGCCTCATTTCCCGCTGTCACATCTTCTGCGAACATCTCCTCTGTCCCGGCATCCGGCCTCTCCGGCGCCTCCATTGCCGCTCTGTCCTTTGGCACTACTTCCACTCTCTCCGGCATAAACGGCAGAAACGCTGTCCTTCCCTCTTCCTGGCCAACGCCCTGAGCCCCGGGCTCCGCGGCTGTCTCCGCCGCCATCTGGGATTCCGCCAGCCTTCCGGGCTCCGCCGCCGTTTCCGCTTTGGCCTCTGCCGCCTTGCTCTTCGCCGGCGCTTTCTTCTTCCTCGGCACTTTCTTCAGATTTTCCCGCACCGTAATCTCAGAATCCTTCACCTGCTGCAAAAGATCCTGAATATCCTGCTCGGCCTGATCCAGAGACGTCTGCAGATTCTCCCGCTTGCCCTTTAACATGTCATAAAGAAAAACCACTTCCTCATGATTTTTGTGGATCTCCTCCAAAACGGTATCCGAATACTCATGGACCGCCATAATCTTCTCATTTGAAATGCGCTCCATGGTACGCTCCGATTTATCGATCTGCTGCTGCATCTCTTCCTCGGAAAGCTCGGTAAGCCTCCCCCTCACCTGCTCCAACTCTTTTAATACCAGGCTTTTTACTTCCTGCCTTGCCAGAGTCCTTGTCTCTTCTTTCAGTTTTTCCTGTTTTACCGGAATACAGAAGCTTACTATAAAAATAATCGCTCCCGCCGCCAGTAATATGATCTCCAGTGCTCCCATTTTTTCTCCAATTTCTATGACCGCTTTGCGTTGTTTACAAAGCGGTCATTTTAACCTCTCCCTCTGACCGGATAAATTTACAGTACCTCGCATTGCTCTTTACCACCAGTGATACATCCAGAATACAGATCTTTGTACCCGCATATACCGACTCCGATATCTCCACGCTGGGTACCTTGCTCTCTTCCAGAATATCCTCTAACTCATCCAGCCTTCTGTATATATTCTCAAGTTCTTTTTTCTTAATCTGTCTGCTGATCGCAAGCTGACGCACATTCTTCATCTGCTGATCCGTTACGGAAATATTCTTCTGCTTCTTCTGCACTATCGCCATAATCACCGGCTCCACACTGGCAATATACTTCCTGGTCTCCTGCATCTCATACAAAAGCTTCGCCTGCAGCTTTTTCAGCTCCGGATTGACGCCGACCTCCACAGTCGTATTCCCCCCCATAGGAGAGCCAAGGGACTTCACCGCAATCTTATGGGTTGCCATCACCTTACCGCCTATGATAAATCCCTTCCTTCCGGTCACTTCCACTTCCGTCCCCGCCCGCACCTGGCTGTGCAGGATAGCTTCGGCGGAAACATAGCCCTCGGCGGAAACCTCCGCATTTTCCAGAAACTTGGAAACAATATTCCCTCTCGCCGTAAGTACGCCCTTGGACATCCCATTCATACCCCTTGCAATCGAGATATTCCCGTCGGACGTCACCCTGGCACCTTCCACAACGCCTTTTATCTCAATATCGCCCGTTGCCTTTACCGAATAGCCCGAATAGACATTTCCCCTTACCAAAATACTGCCATTATGGTCAATGTCTCCGGTGGAGGCATCCACATTCTCCAGTTCCAGCAGGTTTGATACGAAAACCTCTCCGTTGATAAAGGTCACATGCCCGTTGATTTTAGAATATATCGTCAGATAGTCCTCGGAAACGGAAATATTTTTTCCGAACCGCAACCTCTCCTCTTTTACAGGCGGCGGCACCTGCTCCGCGCCGTAAATATTATACCCTTTTTCCCCATAGGTTGCAGGGATCAGCCTTGCCAAAAGCTCTCCCTCCCGGCAGGGACAGATTGTGTTTAATTTATGGAAATCCACGCTGCCGTCATCCCGAAGCGCCGGTTTTGCCTTACGCTGCGTCGGAAACATATATTCTATTCTCGCAGACACTCCCGGCTTATATGGTTTCCCCTGTGCCACCACAATATCCTGACAGTAGGCCTTGTTTTTGAAAAATCCTCTGATATTCTCCTCACAAACGCCATACTTGATATCTCTTGTCTTTAACTCCGCCAGCATCTCTTCCGCCGACATCTCTTTTGCACCGAGCGACGGCGCATAAAACCTCGCCACCGCAGTCATCTTATCCGAGGAAATCCACAGAGAATAACTCTCCCTGCGGGGAAAGGTTGTTTCATCGCTAATTTTGACCACCTTTTCCTGATCCGGCTCTAAAAAAGCGTTTCTAAGTTCCCCACTGTCATACAGGATCGTCCTGTTGTCCAGATATTCCCTGACTTCATCCAAAGACAGCACTTCTCCGCCATCCTTCGGCGGAACCAGCCTGATATATGTTCCGCTGTCTTTATGCACCAACTGAAAAAAGCCATTTGTCATAAATCACCATACTTTCTGCAAGCTAATATAAAAATCGCCTGATAGGATACGTGGTTAATGTTCAGTTAAAATACCCATATATTTTCCCATTTTAGTCTTCATCTTCTGGAGCGCTCTGGTATGAAGCTGAGATATTCTCGACTCCGAAACTTCCAAAATGGAACTGATCTCTTTCAAAGTCAGTTCTTCGTAGTAATAAAACAGAATAACCTTCTTTTCCTTCTCCGTCAATACCTCCAGCGACTCCATCAGCATCTTCTTTAATTCATCTTTCTCAATCACTACTTCCGGTGAGTCAAACTGCCCGGAATGAGTTCCGGCTTCCACGGGAACCTCGCTTCCCTGTTCCATAAACTCATTTAAGGAAACCACACCCGTCACCTTCATCTGTCCCTGCCAATCCAGATATTCATCATCCGTGATCCCCAGGGCTTTCGCAATCTCCTCATCCGTTGCGGGCCTTCCGTGAGAACTCTCGATCTCCCGCATGGCAGCTTCTATCTTTTTCTGCTTCTGTCTTATTGTCCTTGGTATCCAGTCCATTTTCCGGATCTGATCCAAAATAGCTCCTCGAATCCGCAGGCTGGCATAAGTCTCGAATTTGACTTCTTTACACAGATCATACTTGTCGATCGCATCGATCAGCCCAAATACACCATACCCTACCAAATCATCGTACTCCACATTATAGCCCAGGTACATGCTGAGCCTTCCCGCTACGACTTTCACAAGGGAAGCGTATTCTATGATAATCTTTTCCTTGGCTTCAGGACTTTTTGTTCTTCCATACTCATCCCAAAGTTGCTTTTTTTCCGCCTCATTCATAGTCTAATGCCTACTCTTCCGTGACCTCCTCATTTTCAGGCGCTTCCTCCTCCGCCCCTTTTTCTATCATCTCATCCTCTTCAACAGGCTCTTCCGGTGTATTTTGCTTTTCTATTATTTCCAGTGCTCCCTTCAGCACACAGCCCAATATGTAAAAGAACAACAATATCAGCAAAAGCCTCAGCAGAAACTCATGAAGCTGATATACGCCCCGCATAACCATTAAAATGCTTGCCGCCGCCCCCGCGGTCAGCATAACAAAGGGTGGTATCAGTCTTCGCTTTGCTTCCTTACTGACACTGAACAGGCGTCCCTGGCGCTGTTTCTTTTCCTTCTTCTCTCCATCGTCCTTTTTCTTCGCCACGCCAAAGCTTCCCCCTTATATGCTCTTTTCAGGTTTTCCCACCGCCTTGATAACATATACTCCCGTCTCGGGATAATATATTACCGTGCGGCCATAATTTAAGCCCGTATCTTCCGCAAGCAGCTTAATATGCATGGCGCGCAGTTTCTTTCTCGCCGCTTCCGCATTTCTCTCACCTACTTTTACCAGATCGGAATTTCGCTGAAAAGCAAACATCTGGGCACCGCCCGCCAGCTTCGCCTCCAGCCTGCTTCTGTTTGCTCCGGCTTTTATCATCTGTCTTACCAGTTCATCCAGACCGGAATCAACAAATTTTTCAATACATGTGTTATTTCTGAGTACCGTGGAATCCGGCAGCATCGCATGCAGCAATCCTCCGATTTTTGTAACGGGATCTCTGACAGCCACTCCCACACAGGAGCCAAGTCCCAATGTGGTGAGGCCATCCGGACTTTTACATATTTTCAGATCCGCCATTCCTACTTTGATTATATTGCTCATCTTTATTCACTTCCTATGCCATACCTAAAGACTCCATAATTCTGTGGTAAGAATCCAGATCCGGTACTAAAATGAAAAAGCCGTCGATTTCCACATCATCCGTAAATCTGGTCTGGATCATCAGAATCCTGTCGCCAAGCACACCAAACTCAATTGCCGGAACGCTGAGTATCGCTCCCGCCATGTCAATTGCGATTTCCGGAGCGGAGGGATATATTTTAAGACCGGTTAAATCCGACAGGGAATTTAAATAAGCCCCTGTCATAATGTTTCCCATCTCCTTCAAAACAGATAACTCCATCTCTCCAAACTCTTCCGTATTCGGATCACCGAACCCTCCCAGCATCTGACTCACCAGATGCTTCGAGGACTCCTTTTCTAAAAGAAACATCATACTTCCGTTGATGTCTCCTTCCACCACCATATAAACGCCCGCCATTATGGTTTCTTCTCCGCCGATTGCTTCCCCTAAATCCCTGAACTCCAAAAGATCCGCCTGCGGCACCATCATATCCACCTTGCGCTGCAGCATCTGCGCCAGAGCGGTGGTTGCATTTCCCGCTCCGATATTGCCGATTTCTTTCAGCGCATCCAGATAGCTGCTGTCTATACTGTCAAACCCGAAGTTATTCTCCATAGCTTCTCTCCTTATATAGCGATGTAACACTTTATCCTGCTAAAACTTCATTTAAATCAAGCAGTGATATCAGTCCGCCCTGATGTTTTCCGACACCGGTGACAAACATATCCTTGCCCGTTCTGTCATAGGACATCTTTTCAATATTGTCCACTTCCAGCGTTACCACCTCTTTGACCGCATCCACGATCAGTCCTACAAATCCATGCTGCTCGCTTTTGATGATAACTATTCTGGAATTTTTTGTATATTCCGCTTCCGGCAGCCCCATTTTTGTGCGAATATTCATCACAGGGATCACTTCCCCCCGCACATTGATCACGCCCTTCACATAGGACGCAACCTTCGGCACCCGGGTAATACTGGACATATGAATAATATTGTCCACATATTTGATATCGATACCGTACTGCTCTTCACCGACTCTGATGACGATAAACTGTATTGTTCCGCTGTTGTTTTTTATCTCTTCCATGACACCCTCCTTCTATTTCGCTGCGCTCATCATATCAAAACATTCGCATCCAGGATCAATGCCACTTCGCCGTCTCCAAGGATCGTTGCGCCGCTGATGATTCTGCTCTTGCCGATAAACTTGCCGAGTGACTTGATAACGATCTCCTGCTGTCCTATCAGTTTATCCACCACAAGTCCCGCAAGCTTATCGCCTTTTTTCACAATAGCCACAATCATATTTTCTCCGTCTTTCCGTGTAGATTCAATATCCAGCACTTCATTCAGACGGATCAGCGGGATCACCGAACCGCGCAGATGGATCACTTCCTCAGACTGTACAAGCTTCACGTCACTGGGCGCAATATTTTCAAGGGTTGTTACGGAATTTAAGGAAATCGCGTACTTCTCACCGCCCACTTCAACCATCAATGCCTGGATGATAGCCAGTGTCAGAGGCAGCCTGATAGTCCAGGTACTTCCCTCTCCCAGTTTTGTCTTTACTTCCACTTCGCCGCCCAGCATCTCGATCTTGGATTTTACAACATCCAGCCCAACGCCTCTGCCGGAGACATCCGTCACTTCTTTCGCCGTGGAGAAGCTCGGTAAAAACAGAAGATCTATGATCTCTTTATCCGTCATATTGAGCGCCTGATCCGGTGTGACGGTTCCTCTTTCGATGGCTTTTGCCTTTACTTTCTCCACATCGATACCGTTACCGTCATCCTTCACCTCGATGATAACGTTATTGCCGTCCTGATAAGCATCGAGATAAATAGAACCTACTTCCGGCTTGCCTCTCTCCGCACGGATCTCCGCGCTCTCTAAGCCGTGGTCCGCGGAATTACGCAGAAGGTGCATCAGCGGATCGCCGATCTCATCTACCACGGTACGGTCAAGCTCCGTCTCCTCACCGCTCATATGCAGTTCCATCTTTTTATTCAGCTTCTTGGTCAGATCGCGGATCATTCTCGGGAACTTATTGACTACGCTCTCAATGGGAACCATTCGCACTTTCATAACGGATTCATGAAGGCTGGTGGTTACGTTCTCGAGATATTCGATCTGGCTGTCCACTCCCGCATTGCTCTCTCCGTTATTCTGTACGGAAGCCGAGACAAGGGAGTTCTTTGCTATAATCAGCTCGCTGACAAGGTTCATCAGCACATCCAGTTTCTCAATATCCACTCTCACCGTCCGGTTGCCGACTGCCTTTGCGCCGCCCTTCTTCTCCTGTTTTGCGCCGCCGGAAGGAGCGGGAGCCGCTGTGGCCGCAGGTTTGCCGGGAGCCGCTGAAACCGCGGGCTGCTGCGGTTTTTCAGCCGCTGCCGCAGTCTCCTGTACCTCCTCTGGCGCCTCCTGCGCCTCTTTAAGCACCATCTCCGCACCTATGGCATCCTCGATCTCCGAAACGCCCTTGATGTCCTCGAGTACCTTCTCGAGAGGACTTTCCGTAATCACAATGATTGTGAAGTCCAGTTCAAACTTTTCGTCTTCTATGTCCTGAGCGGAAGGAGAAGAAACCAGAATCTCTCCGATATCCTCCACCGCCTTAAATACCAGAAATGCCCTTGCCGCCTTTAAGATACAGGCCTCCTGCACACTGACGGTAATGCCGTATACTTTCTTGCCCTGTTTTGCCGCCTCTGCCAGAACATGCCTCTGGGCTTCATCCAAGGGGATATCATTCCACTTTTGATCCCCCGCCTCCTGCTCCGCAGGTGCTTCCTGTGCCGTCTCGGGTGCGGGCGCCTCCTCCTCCGTCTGTCCATCCGGTTTCAGGCAGTCGTTTAACAGCTTGATCAGCGCTTCATTGTCATTGGTCCCCTCATCGGAGTTTTCCTGAATATTGGTCGTATATTCTTCCAGTGCATCCAGACACTGAAACAGAATATCGATCATATGGGATTTGATCTTGATCGTACCGTTTCTCACTTCCGAGAATACATTCTCCATATCGTGCGTCAGCGTCTGCATCCTCTTATAGCCCATCGTACCTGCCATTCCCTTTAAAGAATGGGCCGCACGGAAAATTTCGTTAACGGTATCCTCGTTCTCGGGATCCTGCTCCAGATTTAAGATCTCCGTATTCAGGCTTTGCAAATGTTCTCTTGTTTCGTCCAGAAATATTTCCAGATATTGGCTTACATCCATGTTACTTTACCCCCACGTTCATGATAATTTCCTGTGCCACATTGTCCAGTTCGACAATCTGGTTTACGATGCCCGCTTTTACCACGCTCTTCGGCATTCCGTAAACCGCACAGGTATTTTCCTGTTGTGCTATAACAAAAGTTTGCTTTTTCGCTTTCAGATTCCGGATTCCTTCCGTACCATCCGCGCCCATCCCGGTAAGGACCACGCAGACCACCTGATCAAAGGGACTGTTTACCAGGCTCTCATACATGTAGTTGGCACAGGGCTTCACGCCCTCTCTGGTGGGTTCGTTGCTGTAGTGGATACAGCTCCGCCTCTGGTCGGAAGTAACGTTCATGTGCATCCCGCCTTTCGCCAGATATACATGCCCTTTCTCGAGTATCTCGCCTTCTTTCGCCTCCGTCACCATTACCTCGCTCAGGGAATCAAGCCGCTCCGCCAGTGATTTCGTAAAACCTACCGGCATATGCTGCACCAGCACCACCGGTGCGTTCAGCCCTTTAGGAAGCTTCGGAATAACCGCCTGCAATGCCTTCGGCCCTCCGGTGGAACTTGCGATCGCCACGATCTTATTGCCTGTCACAGTGTGCTTTTTCACCATGGACACAAACTTTTTCGTCGTCTTGATGCTGTCTAAGTTAAATGCCCTGCCGAAAACCGGCTCCTTACTGGAAGCCACCGCATCCAGCGTCGTCAGGAAATTCTCCTGAAACTCCTCGGTCCTGCAGTTTTTGATGTTCCCCGGCTTATGCACAAAATCTATGGCGCCCAGCTCCAGCGCATCTAACGTTACTTTTGCGCCTTCCCTGGTATCGGTGCTTGCCATCATGACTCTTGCCGGAATCTTTCTCGTCTGAAGCTCTTTTAAAAGCTCCAGTCCGCCCATGACCGGCATATTCACATCGAGAACCACGGCATCATACTTCTTCTGGCTCAAAAGTTCCAGCGCTTCCTTGCCGTGTTTGGCTTTGTCTTCTACATGGAATCTGTCATCTGCTTTCAGTATATCACACATAACCATTCTCATGAGTGCAGAGTCATCTACTACTAGAATATTTTTTTTCATATTTGATCCAATCCCTACTACTGTTATTTACTGGTTGCTTTATGGCGCTGTCGTCTTTCCTCTTCAAAAATAAATTTAATGATCTCTTCCCGCACATCCGCGTCCATATTCACATACTGCACACGATGTTCATAGGTGCCCGGTTTGTCTTCGAGCTCTTTTCTTGAAAGCACTTTACCTACCAGATTATACTCTTTCGGACCGCCTTTCATATTCAGATGATAGGTGCAGTAAATCATGGAGCCCACATCATAACTGTAATCCGCAATAAAGCGAAGGCCGCCGCCGCTGATGTCCACGATAACACTGTGCTTTAAAGAAAGGCCGGGAACCAGATAAAGCTGATGCTGCTCCACCGCCGAAACTTCTTCCGTTTTAAGTTCTCTGGAATCCATATCCAGCGCACAACTGAAACGATAATACTCTCTTCTCTGGTGCTTGCGGAGGTTACTGGTCAGTTCCATGACCACGATATACACATTATTGCTCTTATAGCGGTCCAGCACCCGCGCAAAGCACTGATACAATGCCTTATCCGCATAAAAACACAGATCAAACTCTCCGTCCACCGGCAGAAGTACCACTTTTCCCTTTTCAATAGGCATCATGATCTCTACCTGATCCTCGGAAAGCACATCAAAAACTTTGGTCCGGTATACCTTTTTTTCGCCTTCCGTACCCTCTTCTCTGTTCACAGGCTGCATTTCCACTACCTGTCCCGCTGATACAATATCAGATAACATCGCTTATCTCCTCCCTGTCATAATATGTGAAAAAAATGCCATCATACCCCGTTTTACTTTCGGACTCTCTTTCTCCCCGCTCATCAGTTTCCTGGCGATCTCCTTATAGGCAAGCGCCGATTTTGCCGCAGCATTCTGAATGGAAACCGGCATCTGCTGCATCACCGCCCTTGAAAGCTGCTCATCCTGCGGTACAAAGCCGAGATATTCTATCGGAACCTTCAGATATCTCGAAACCACCGCATTCAGCTTGTGATAGAGCATCTCCGCCTCCTCTTCGTTTCTCACCTTATTTGCCAGCACATTGATGCTGGTATATTCCTGTGAAAATCTGCCGTGGCGGTTTAAAGCTTTCAGCAGAGAATAAGAGTCCGTGATAGAAGTAGGTTCCGGCGTTGTAACCAGAAGGATCTCATTGCTTGCCACCAGAAATTCCAGTACCGCATCCGAAATGCCCGCTCCGGTGTCCACAATGATGATATCCGCCATGGAATCCAGCTCTACCAGATTCTGAATAATATAACTTAAATAGTCCCTGCTTAAATTTGCCATGCCCACAATACCGGAGCCTCCCGAAATAAAGCCTACCTCCATCGGTCCCCAGGTAATGATATCCCGAATGTTTTTTCCCTGATAGATCAGATCGTACAGATTATATTTAGGCACCGTTCCGAACATGATCTCTATATTTGCCAGCCCGAAATCCGCATCCAGTATAATAACCTTCTGGTCCAGTTTCCGAAACTGTATCGCAAGATTGATCGCCGTATTTGACTTTCCGACACCGCCTTTTCCGCTGGTGACCGTGATCACCCTGGCTGCCTGACGTCTTGTCTGGTTCTGGGCTTTGATTATATTTCTCAGTTTTTCCGCCTGATCTGCCATCTCTAGTTCTTACCTCCAAGTAACTGCTTCACTGTTTTCTGAGGGTTAAATACTTCTATATCATCCGGCACATTCTGTCCGTATGTAATGTAAGACAGGTTCGCTCCGGTATGTAATCTCAAATTCAGTAAATTTCCCAAACTCGTCGTTTCGTCCAACTTCGTAAAGATAACCTTATAGTCTTCCATATCCGCATATGCGTCTACGATATTGACCAGATCATTGTATTTCGTGGTGGCTGAAAGTACCAGATGCACTTCCTTTTCGAGCGTCTCATCCAACCCTGAAATAAAAGCATTCATACTCTCCCGCAGTGCCGGATTGTGAGGGGAATGCCCTGCCATATCCACCAGAATAAAATCATACTCCCGAAAATCCCGTACCCCCATCTGCAAATCTTCCACGGAGTAGATCACCCGAAAGGGAACTTCCAGGATATTCGCATAGGTTCTGAGCTGTTCCGCCGCCGCAATCCGGTAAGTATCCGCCGTAAACAACGCGATCTTCCGTTTCTGTTCGAGCCGGAACCTGGAAGCGATCTTTGCGATCGTTGTGGTCTTTCCCACCCCGGTAGGACCTACAAAGAAAACGATCCTCGGACTTTTTCCCCCTTTTTCTATCGGCATTGCCTTTCCGAATTTCAGGATCATCTTCTGATATACTTCCGCAAGCGCATGGTCAAAGGGCTGATTCGGCTTGACGCTTCGTTCCATCTCATCGACAAGCTGGTTGGCATACTTTTCATCCACCTCATTATCCAGCATCGTGTTGTAGAGAAGCTTCATAAAGCGAACCATCTCACTGTCTTCTTCGGCCTCCTCGGGTTCCGGTTCCTCCTCCTCCTGAAGCCGCTTTTCTATCATTGTCTGGAGAGAATCCAGTTTTTCCACCAACAGATTATGACTCTCATCGGGTTCCCTGGTTACCTCCGGCTGACGAAGCGGCGGCGCTTCCGTTCCTGCCGCCCTTGCCACCTGCCGGAAGGTTTCCTTAAGGCTCACTTCCTCCGGCTTCTTTTTCTGTCCCGCAGCCGGATAGCGCTCACTCTCCTCTTCCTTTGCCACCGTCACCTCTATCTGAGGCTTTTTCAGGAAACTGAAAACCCCTTTCGGCGCGGCAGTCTTTACATTCATGATAACAATACCATCACCCAGTTCCGCCTTCGCCTGAACCAGGGCTTCTTCCTCTGTTTTTGCCGTAAACTTTTTAATGATCATTATGCTGTCACCATTCCCACTGACTGTAATTCTACATTAGATTCCACTTCATTATATGAAACTACGATCAGATCCCTGTAATAATCCTCCGTCAGCTTCTTAAAATAGATCCTGACAATAGGAGATGTGATCACAATCGGATTTTTCCCAAGCTGTTCGAGTTTTTCCGTCTCCTTCCCCACGCTGTTCATAATCGCCTTGATACGCACGGGATCAAGAGAAATATAAGCGCCGGTCTCGGTCTGTTTCACGCTGCCCATAATCTCCTGCTCGATCTTGGGATCAAGCGTCACCACACTGGTCGTCTCATGGGAGGGGAAATACCGGTTGGAAATAGCCCGCTTTAAACTCTGCCTTACATATTCCGTTAAAATATCCGCATCTCTTGTGGAAGGCGCATAGTCCGCCAGTGTCTCCAGAATCGTCTGCAGATCCCGGATAGAAATACCTTCCCTCAGGAGATTCTGCAGTACCTTCTGAATCTCGCCGAGTCCCAGCGTCTTGGGCACCAGTTCCTCCACGAGCGCCTGATTGCCCTCCTTGATATTGTTGATCAGATTCTGCACATCCTGACGGGTGAGAAGCTCATCAATATGCGCCCTGATCACTTCCGTCAGATGCGTCGCGATAATGGAAGGAGGATCTACGACGGTATAGCCAAGGCTCTCCGCCCGCTCCCTCTGACTCTCGGTAATCCAGAGCGCCGCCAGATGGAAGGAAGGCTCAAAAGTCGGAATACCAGTGATCTCCTCCTCCACATAGCCCGGATTCATCGCCATATAATGGTCAAAGAGGATTTCCCCGTCACTGACCTGAATTCCTTTTATCTTGATAATATACTGATTCGGATTGAGCTGGATATTATCCCGCAGACGGATGATCGGCACCACGGTACCCATCTCCAGCGCGATCTGTCTTCTGATCATTACCACACGATCCAGAAGGTCACCGCCCTGGTTCACATCGGCAAGAGGAATGATACCGTAACCAAATTCCAGTTCCACCGGATCAACCTGCAAAAGCGCATTGACATTCTCGGGCTGCCGTATCTCCTCCGCCGCCGCTTCCTCCGTATCCACTTCGCTCTCGATACCCGCCATTTCCAACGTTCCCTGCACCATACGTCCCGCCACGATAAAAAGCATTCCCAGCGTTACAAAGACGATGGTC
The DNA here is from genome assembly GCA_022799355.1 of Lachnospiraceae bacterium. GTDB lineage: Bacteria > Bacillota > Clostridia > Lachnospirales > Lachnospiraceae > 1XD8-76. Next base: position 15,831 of record JAAWOG010000046.1, read on the forward strand.
TGCAGCGGCGTGATCACACCCAGCACGGAGATCGTCGCCCCGACGATATAAAGAGCCCTGGGCACGCCGAAAAGCTGCCCTACAATCACGTTGGCAAAGTCCGCATCCTTACCGCCCTTTGTCACTAAAATACCGGTAGCCAGGGAAATCAGAAGAGACGGGATCTGGGAAACCAGTCCGTCACCGATCGTTAAGATACAATATGTCTCGGCTGCCGTACCAAAGTCCATGCCCTGTCTAAGCATCCCCATCGCCGCTCCGCCGATCAGATTGACGAAGGTAATCACTAATCCGGCCGTGGCATCTCCCTTTACGTACTTCACGGCACCGTCCATGGAACCGAAGAAGCTGGATTCCGCCTGAATCTTGTCACGCCGCTCCTTTGCCTCCGCATCGGTGATGGCGCCGGTATTTAAGTCCGCGTCGATCGCCATCTGTTTACCAGGCATTGCGTCCAGTGTAAACCTCGCCGTCACCTCAGCCACACGCTCGGAACCTTTGTTAATTACCATAAACTGGATCAGGATCAGAATGATAAAAACGATCACGCCGACCACAAGATCGCCGCCGCCCACATAATCGCCGAAGGTTCTGACCACGTTACCCGGATCGCCGGTTAAAAGGATCAGCTTCGTAGAGGATACGTTCAGCGCGATTCTGAATATCGTCGTAAACAGAAGCATGGTCGGATAAAAGGACATATCCAGTACTTCCTGGGTAAACATTACCGTAAACAGAATCAGGAATGCAATACCGATATTGATGGCAAGAAAAATATCAAGGAGCCAGGACGGAATCGAAATAATAAGCATCACAAAAGCGGCAAGTATGTACAACGCTATGCCTAAATCAGCTTTCCCGATCTTCATTCCCTTTGCTCCTTTCTACTGTTCTCTTTATGCAGCATAGCACTTTCCTATGCTTAGCATAATGCTTTCCTATGCTTGGCATAGTGTTTTCCTATGCCTTTCCTTGGAGATGATATACATACGCCAGGACTTCCGCCACCGCCGGATACAGTTCCGCGGGGATCTGATCCCCCACCTCCACATTCGTATACAGCATTCTCGCCAGCGGTTTATTTTCGTAAATCTCTATATGATATTCTCTTGCTTCTTCTTTGATCTTCTGTGCCAGATAGTCCGCGCCCTTTGCCAGCACAATGGGCGCCGCATACAGTTCGCTGTCATATTTCAGCGCCACCGCATAGTGGGTGGGGTTTGTGATAACCACATCCGCCTCAGGCAGCGCCTGCATCATCCTTCTTCTCGAAGCTTCCTGCATGCGCTGACGCTGTTTCCCCTTGATCTGGGGATCACCTTCCTGGTCCTTATACTCATCCTTGACCTCCTGCTTGGTCATCTTCATGTCTTCTTTGAATTTCCACTTCTGGTATGCCAGATCCAAAAGCGCGATGATCATGAAAATGGCGGAAATCCGGATGCCCAGTTCTATCACGACTTCCCCGATCTCCCGTATTGCCTCAAACAGCGGCATATCGATCAGATAAAACAAAAACGCCAGTTTATCCTTCATATAGTTCCAGGTCACATATAAGATCATCCCGATCTTCGCCACCGCCTTCACCAGTTCCACCAGCGAATTGGCCGAAAAAAGCCTTTTAAAGCCTTTCATCGGATTGATCTTACTGAGCTTTGGCTGCATCGGCTTTGTGGTAGGCTGCCACTTTACCTGGATCACATCACTGATAAAAGCCACTGCCACACCCACCAGATAAATCGGCGTCATGATCACCACAAGCTGGATCATGCTGTTTCTGATAAGTCCGGTGATATTGCCGGCGGGCACCGTGCCGTAAGGCATATGCAGCATTTCCGGTATATGATGATAGATACCGAAAAGTTCCATAAAACTGATCCCCATATGTCCCACCCAGATTTTCAACAGCAGAAAAAGCGCAAGGAGCCCAAAACCATTGGCAATTTCCTTACTCTTTGCCACCTGCCCCTCTTTACGGGCATCCGATAATTTTTTCTGAGTGGCAGGCTCCGTCTTTTCACCGCCGGGGCCTTCCTTCGCAAAAAACTGCAGATTATATTCCAGTATCACATCATTGCCTCCACAAAAGCGACCGTCATTTTTCTCGCTTCCGTAAATATGATATCTGCCACCGTGGGGAGCAGGAACAATGTTAAAAAAATAATACCCAGTCCCACAAAAATTTTAAGCTGCAGCCCCACCGCAAACATGTTCATCTGAGGCGCCACCTTTGCCAGAATCCCAAGTACCGCATTCAGCATCAGAATTGCCGCAAAAATCGGCAGACAGATCCGAAATCCGATTGTGATATATTCCGCCATAAAAACGATTGCCGCATTCAGCAGCTTTTCCGCATTCATATGCGCCCCGTACACCGGGATCAGTTCATAAGATTCCGCCAGGGCGCCGATAATATACTGGTACATACCGCTGATAATCAAAATCAGCATGATCAGATTCTGATACAGCGTACTTGTAATCGTCGTCTGCTGTCTGGTAGCCGGATCCATCAGTGTCACCATGGAAAATCCTACTTCCATATCCGCTATGGTACCCGTCAGTGCCAGGATCGTCGTACACAGGTTTACACCCATGCCGATCAGTATCCCCGTTATAAATTCCTTTGCCACAATGACCGTATACTCATATACCGTATCGTAAAAAATCTCCTGTCTCGGCAGTACCCCGTAAAGGACCACCGATATTGCCACACTTAAAGCGGCCCGGTATCTTCTCGGCACATGGCTCATATTGAAAAAGGGCACTACGAAAATAAAACCGACAACCCGCACCAGTATCATCAGAAAATATTCCAGATCGGCATAATTTAACTCCACACTGACCATCGCGCCGCACTACTTCACATATAAACTGAAGTCCGACCACAGGTTAATCATCAGATTTACCATCTCCGTAAGCATCCAGTGTCCGATCAGCATAATCGTCAGAAAAATGGCCAGCACCTTCGGCACAAAGGTAAGTGTCTGCTCCTGAATGGAAGTAACCGTCTGAAAAATGCTGACAGCCAATCCCACTGCCATGGAAATCAAAAGTACCGGAGCTGCCACCTTGATCACAACAAAGAGCCCCTGATCAACGATCGCAACGACCTCATCTACTGTCATACTATACCTCCTGCTCTTTCACTTCGCAATACAAACAATTTTCCAGTTTCATCATCCTGCCGTGCTATCCGTTCGGATAAAAAGACCTGACCAGATTTACGATCACCAGATTCCATCCGTCCGCCACCACAAAGAGCAGTATCTTAAACGGCATGGATATCGTAGTTGGCGGCAGCATCATCATACCCATACTCATCAAAGTGGACGCCACCACCATGTCTATGACAATAAACGGAATATAAATAATAAATCCGATCGTAAACGCCAGCCGCAGTTCACTGATCATATACGCAGGAACAAGAACCGAAGTCGGAATGTCCTCCAGTGTCTTTCCGTCCCATTCCGTGCGGGATATCTCCATAAATACTCTGGCATCTTCCGTCTGGGTGGAACGATACATAAACCGCCTCAGAGGTTCTATCCCCCGTTCCAGCGCCTCCTGCTGATCGATCTGACCGCTCTCAAAGGGCACGATGGCATCATTATAGATCTCGGTCATCGTCGGCTGCATTATAAAAAACGTAAGAATCAGCGCAAGTCCCACCAGAACCTGATTCGGTGGAGCGGTCTGTGTACTGAGCGCCGCCCTGGTAAAATGCAGGACGATGATGATCCTGGTGAAAGAGGTCATCATCAATATGATCGTCGGCAAAAGGGCGATCAGCGTAAGCGTGAGCAATATTCTTAAGGTGCCGGCTATGGTACCGTTATTATTGCTGACCGTAATCGTTGCCGTATTGGCAATATTCAGTTCCCCCAGCTCCTCCGGGGTATCCGCTTCTCCCGGATCCTGCAGTGTCGTACTGGTCCCCGTATCGCCGGTCTCTCCGTCATCTATATCCAGCACCGTTGCATGGATCATCTGCGGCGGGCTGCAAATACAGAATATGCCTACCGTAAACAGCAGGCATAACAGTTTCCTGATCCGTAGTCCGGAAAATCTTTTTTTCATTCCTTTTTCTTTTCCCTGACTTTCTCCAATAATTCCTGAAAATTCATCTTAACGCCTGCCTCATCCGCTCTTGGCATCAGCGCCGATTCATCCAGCTCTGCCAGAAAAGTAACCGTGTCCTTTGCCACGGCTACGGCAAGATACTTATCCGCCACGCGGATTATCTGGACATACTTATCAGAGGCAATACGAACACTCTCGAGCATTTCAATATTGCCGCCTGCCCACTTTCCCTTCTGATATCCGGCGGTCCATTTTGTCACCGCCCAGGTCACCCACAGAACCGCAACAAAAAGAATCAGTACAGTAATAAACTGTGCTATCCCGCTCAATGCATCAGTTGTCAAAAGCATCATTACCCGATAACCTTTTTCACCGCTTCCAACACACGGTCAGCCTGGAAAGGCTTTACGATAAAGTCTTTTGCGCCCGCCTGGATGGACTCAATAACCATCGCCTGCTGTCCCATTGCGGAACACATGATAACTTTCGCCCCCGGATCGGAACCTTTGATCTTCTTCAGCGCCTGGATGCCATCCATCTCCGGCATGGTAATATCCATCAGTACCAGGTCCGGCTTCAATTCCGCATACTTTTCCACTGCTCTTGCGCCGTTTTCCGCTTCCCCGGCAACGTTATAACCATTCTTGGAGAGAATATCCTTAATCATCATTCTCATAAACGCTGCATCATCACAAATTAACACGTTTTTAGCCATTTCTTTACTCCTATCCCTTTTCTATGCTGCTTTACATAACATTCGTTTTTCGCTGTACCTTTATTTTATGATCTCTGTGATCCTGACACCAAAGCTTTCTTCGATTACAACAACCTCGCCTCTTGCCACCATTTTCCCGTTCACCAGAACCTCCACCGGTTCACCTGCCACCTTATCCAGCTCTATAATTGTTCCCGGTGTAAAATCGAGAACCTCCGAGATGGATTTTTTGGTACGTCCCAGTTCTACGGTAACTTCCAGCGCCACATCCATGATCAGATCGATGTTGGCGGGTGCTCCCGCTCCGGCTGCTCCGCCGGTAAAACTCTGGAACTGTGCCGGCTGAATATTCATCGCCGGTGCCATAGGAGCAGGCGCAGGCTGCATCGGCATCCCGCCATAGGGCGGCATTCCGTATCCCGGCTGCATCGGCATCCCGTAGGGAGGATACATGCCTGCCATATTCATATCCGGCGCAGGTGCACCCATCGCCGGCGCTCCCATACCTACCATCCCCATATCCGGCTGCGGCATGGAAGGCATCGGTGCGGGTGCGGGTGCCGGCGCTTCTGCTGCGGGCGCCGGCGCGGGTTCCGACTCCTGTTCAATGTTCATCCCGCCGTTCATAAATGTATTACACAGATATCTCGCAAAATCACAGGGGTATAACTGCATAATCGTGCTGTCTACCAACTCGCCGATCTGCATCCTGAAAGAAATCTTAACAAAGGTTCCTCCAAGGAACGGAGCGATATCCTGTCCCCCGTTTATCGTCATCAGATCCACCAGCGTCGCTTCCGGCGGACTGATATCAATCATCTTCCCGAGCATTGTCGCAAGGGAGGTGGCCGATGCCCCCATCATCTGATTCATTGCCTCGGAGATAGCGCTCAGATGGATCTCCGAAAGATCCCCTTCCGTATTGGTACCGTCACCCCCCATCATCAGATCGGTGATGACCTTCACATCATGCTCCTTCAATATCAGGATATTATGACCGTCCAACCCTGCCGTATACTTGATCTGAATAAATACACAGGGCCTTTCATAGTCCTCCACCATAGTCTCCCACTGTGACAGCGATACAATCGGCGTCGTAATATTCACTTTATGGTTTACCAGTGAATACAGCGTAGTTGCCGCCGAACCCATGCTGATATTCGCGATCTCCCCGATGGCATCTTTCTCCGTGTCGCTGAGCAAAGCATCCGCCTCACCGACCGCGCCCGTATTTTCATAGGAAGCCGGCTCTGTGCTCTGAGGTCCGGATGCAGCAGGCAGATCTTCTGTCATACCATCCAAATCCGCGGAACTGTCGGACATTCCACTCAGCAGGGCATTTATCTCATCCTGTGATAACATTCCACCATCCACTTATCTATTCCTCCTCTCCCAGAACCGACGTAACCTGTACGGCATATTTTTCCTTGCTCGAACCGGGTACTGCGGTAAATTTTTTAATATTTCCGACATAAACCGTCAAATCGCCGTTTATCTCGGAATCTAATCGAATAATATCTCCCAACTGAAGATTCATAAAATCGTTTACCGATATACTACTCCTGCCAAGAATCGCCCTGATCGGTATATTCACACGCTTTACCAGAGATTCGAGATGTTCCTGGTAATTTTCATCACTGTTGTCCTGCATCGTGGAGTACCAGAACTTCGTATTCAGGTTATCCATAATGCTCTCTAATGTGAAATACGGCAGACAGATATTCATCAGCCCATCCACTTCACCTATCCTGATATTCAGCGTCACGATAGCGATCATATCGCTGGGCGCGATAATCTGAGCGAACTGAGGATTTGTCTCGATCCGGTCAAGTACCGGCTCGATCTCCACCACGTTCTTCCAGGGTTCTCTCAAAAGCTGCATACATGCGACCAGTATCTTCTCCAGAATCGCCATCTCTATTTCGGAAAACTCTCTGGTCCGCTCCAGCGCGTTCCCCTGTCCTCCCAGCATCCTGTCAATGATCGCGAAGCCTATATTCAGGGAAAGCTCCATAATAATATTCCCCTGCAGCGGCGCAAAATTCACAATAGACAATATAATCGGGTTTGACAGCGCATTGGAAAATTCGGAAAATGTTACGGTCTCTGAACTGTTCACCGAAACCTGCACATTCTTCCTCAAATAAATCGGAAGATTGGTCGAAAGCAGACGTCCGTAATGCTCAAAGATAATCTCCAGCGTACGCAGGTGCTCTTTTGAAAACTTAACAGGCCGCTTAAAGTCATAATCTTTTACCGGTTTTTCCTCGGTGTCCTGCATCTCGTTTGCATCCAGTTCACCGGTACTGAGGGCCGCCAGAAGATTATCTATCTCTTGTTGCGATAATACCTCACCCATCCGGGCCCACCTCCTTTACCCGGAATATTTTACATCTCGGAAATCTACCCTGAAAATAAAGTCAGAGCCGAACATATTCTGAATACTCTCCAGTATTGCCTGTTTCAGCGCTTCTTCATCCGCCTGTGCCTCAGCCATCGTGTACTGTCCCACAACATTGATGATCTCGCTCTTGATCAGACTCTCCCGATCGCTCAGGCTCTCGCCATAGGTTTTGTAATCTTCATGTTCATTATTCATGGAGAGAGTAATCGCTATCATAATATAATGATCCACTCCGTCCCCATCCTGTTTCAGGCGGATCGTCATAGTATCCGCTATATCATACGGCACGGTGCTCTCTATCGGTACCGTCGGCTTAAACGCATTTCCATCCGCAGAGGAAAGTTCCATATCCATTGCGCCGGTAATCCGCATTACCATATCCGCCGTTGCCTTATTCGTACTTGTCACACTGAACAGCATCACCGACGTCAGAGCAATATTTACGATCAGCAGCGCCAGTATAATAACCGAAATCATATTTTTCTTCATTTCTGTCTCCCCTTCTCTCCACAATATATCGGACTTTCCAGTTCATTCCCTATTCATAGCTCGATATCTCATTAAAGATCCTGATCTCTACTCTTCGGTTCTTCGCTCTTCCCTCTTCCGTAGAGTTATCAGCAATTGGTACATATTCGCCTCTGCCGGAATTTTTGATACGTGCCGGATCGAGGTTCGTTGTATCCATCAGGTAATTGAAAACCGACAGTGCCCTTGCCGCACTCAGTTCGTTGTTGCTGGCAAAACGCCTGCTGGACATGGGGACATTATCCGTATGCCCCTCAATCTCTATGGTTCCGCCCGCATATCTCTCAAGGATCACGCCCACCTTATCAAGGACGGGTTTGGACTCCTCTTTCAGTTCATTGCTTCCCGAGTTAAACAGGAGTGATCCCTTCATCGTAAGCTGTACGTACTGGGCAGTCACCTGCATTTCGATATCCCCCGTCAGGTTGTTCTCCTGCACGGCTTCCTCGATCTTTTCCGCCAGTTCCTCGGACTGTTTCAGACCTTCCTTCTGCACCTCGCTCTGGAGGTCATCCATCTCTTCCATCTCCGGCGTGTTTTCCGCCATCTGCCCTACGTTATTCACAAAATCGTCCAGTTCCGGAAGCTGGCTTATGCCGTTTCCGATCATTGCCCCGTCCCCGATCGTCGTGGAACCCGCAGTAAAGATACTGAATGTCTGTGAAAAGGATGCGGCTATCAGTTCAAACTTCTGTGCATCCACCGTAGACATGGAAAACAGAAGCACGAAGAAACAAAGCAGAAGGTTCATCAGGTCGGCAAAGGTCGCCTGCCACTCGGGCGCGCCTTTCTTAGGTTCTTCTTCCCGCTTCTTAGCCATCCGCTTCACCACCTTCTGATGCCGTTCTGTCCTTCGGCGCAAGGAATGACTTCAGCTTCTCCTCTATAACCCGGGGGTTTTCTCCCGCCTGGATCGATAAAAGACCTTCTATCAAAATCTCTTTGAGCTGATATTCTTCACTGTTATTCGCTTTCAGCTTCATTGCCACCGGCGTACAGATCCAGTTGGCAAGAAGGGAACCGTAGAGTGTGGTAATAAGGGCTACCGCCATCTGAGGACCAATGGAGTTCGGATCGGACATGTTATTCAACATGTTTACCAGACCGACCAATGTACCGATCATACCCCATGCCGGTCCCATGGAGCCGACATCTTCCCAGAAGCCTATCTTCTTTTTATGACGGTCTTCCATGCTGACCAGTTCCGTCTCCATGATCGCTCTTACCAGTTCGGGATCCGTACCGTCAACTACCAGAAGGATTCCCTTTTTCAGAAACGCATCATCGATATCTCCTGCCGCTTCCTCCAGAGAAAGAAGTCCTTCTTTCCTTGCCACGTTGGAAAGGTCTATCACTTTCTGGATCATTTCCGGGATATTAAAATTAGGCCGCTTCAGCACAAGGGCAAAACTCTTTAACCCTCCCACAAAGCTTTCTATCGTATTACCTGCCAGAATAGCACAAAACGCACCACCGAAGGTGATCAGTGCTGACTGGAAATCCATAAAGTCCCGATAGATCGCAGCGACACCGTTACCAACTATGATCGCCATAAGTGTTAACGTTAAACATACTACTAATCCTACGATTGACGCTATATCCATTGCTCTTGCCTTTCTTACGTTTTTACATCAATCTGCAAAAACACCCTTTCTCTACGATTTTACTAAATTTTATCAGAAATGTCTACGTTCAATTACAATTATTTTTATACAAACTTTGCCAAAATCCTCAACAAAACAGGAGATTTGTCGTCTTTTGTCCGACAAATCCCCCTTGTTGTATATACTTTTCCGAACCACTCTGAAAAAATACTAACGTTTCAGATTTATCAATTCCTCCAGCATTGTATCGGATACCGTAATAATACGGCTGTTCGCCTGGAATCCACGCTGGGTTACGATCATACCGGTCAACTCGCCTGACAAGTCCACATTGGACATTTCCAACTCACCTGTGGTCATATAGCCCGCGTCCGAGGTGATATCCACGCCGATCCCGTCAAAGTCGCCGGAGTTCTGGGTTGCCTTGTACAGGTTGTCGCCCTCTTTTGAAAGTCCCGCCGCATTGGCAAAGTTTGCCACCGCGATCTGTCCAAGGAGCTTACTCTGTCCGTTATCATATGTTGCGTAGATCTTACCGTCATTCTGAATGGACAGACCTGACATCTTACCGACCTTACGTCCCGCGCCTATCTTATTGCCGTCCAGGCTGCCCGCCGTAGCGTTCGCCGTGGTTACTTTCTCATTACCCTGGTTGCCGAGGGTGGAGAAGTCGATGGTGATCGTTTCAAAGTTGGAGGCATCCGGTGTGTTACCAAATTTTAACTGCATTGTTTTTGTTCCCGGAGTACCATTTATACCGACAAAAGAACCATCAGCTTTACTGAAATCAATACAACACCCCTTGATAGTCTTACCGTTAAACACCAAGCTTCCGGCATCGGAACCTGTACCTGTCACCATACCGTTCGCTGCAAGTAAAGAAGCAAGCTGTGTACTTACTTCATACTCCGTCGTTGTCGGCGGAGTAGTTGTATCATCCGTCACAACAGTACTTTTCATTCTTTTAAATTCATCTACGCTCGTGTAACCAAACGCCTCTGCCACACCCTGCCACGCTTCATCCTGTGACAATACTTTATCCTGCTTTAACTGACCGTCAGCCGGATCTTTTTTATAATGTGTTCCGGTAATCGTCCCATTGGTAATAGTATATTCCGTATAATCACCATCCGTATTCTCTGCCGGAGACTTCAACGTATAGCTTGTCGGCGGCGTTCCTGCCCCGGCTGTTAACTCATATCCGTTGGCAAGAGATTTCGTTATATCCGCCATGGTGACATCTGCTGTTCCGAAATCAATCCCCGCTGTCCCCGTCACATCTTTACCGGTAGCATCAAGCAGCTTTACCAGTTCACAGGAATAGGAATTTACATTATCATTACTACTTCCAACCCTCTTGATCGCCAGCTTCGCCGTGTAGCTGTAGCCTCTGCTGTCATAGAAGTTCAGGTTCATGATCTTTCCGTCCGGAGAGTTCACTTCTGGGCTCTCCGCATCTATGATACCTGTTACATAAGCCTGTGTTGTCGCTTCCGCCGGATAGGTCATATTTGCTGCGCTCATGATCTGCAGCGCGGATACCGTATCGGGCTTTATGTCCATCGTATCGGGATCTACCTGCCAGCCCATCACCTTGTAACCGTTGGACGACATAACCAGATTACCCGCCGCATCCACCTTAAAGGAACCGTCTCTTGTAAAGAGATTGTCTTTGCCGTTGTTTACGATAAAGAAGGATTCTCCCGTAATACGGATATCAAAAGGATTGTTTGTTGTCTCCGCCGATCCGGGCAGTGTGATATTGGTGGAAATAGATGCCATCTTCACACCGAGACCGATCTGTTTTGCGTTGACACCACCGATACCGGTGTTGGCGTTTGGTCCTGTCGCATTGCTGGAATTCTGATATAACAACTCAGAAAACAGCGCTGACTGTGCTTTATAACCTACTGTGTTTACGTTGGCAATATTGTTACCGATTACGTCCATTCTCGTCTGGTGTGTTTTCAGACCTGCCACACCAGAGTACATTGATCTCATCATAGTTCAAGTTACCTCCTAGTAAGAGGAGTCCGTCTGTTCCCTCTGTCATTCAGGAACATCTATAGCTTCCATAAGGTCCGGCTATATTATATGATGACGGCTCCGTCAATATTTGTAAAAATGTTTTCCTGTGCTTCACTCTGCTCCATGGCTGTCACCACGGTGCTGCTTGGTACATTCACGATAAACGCCAGAGAATCCACAAGCACCAGAGAATCCCTGATTCCCTTCGCCTCAGCTTTCTTTGTGCCTTCCTGCAGCCTTTCCATCTGCTGATCCGTCAGCTCGATGTTTCTTGTGCTGAGCCTGCTTGCCGCATGTTTTGAAAATCTGACTTCTCTGCCGATTCCCGACGCCTGTTCCAGAATATCCTGAAAGGAAAGGCTCCCCTGCTTTTTCGCCGCAGGCGATAACGGCTTTTTCTTTAAATATTCGCTTTGTACCTGCTCTAAGGAGTGAAAACCGTTTGTCTGTATTTTCATAACAATACCTTTACTTTCTCTGCCCGTGTGAAAACATATCTCACACCTGCCATCAGCTTCCCTGCCTTTTATTTCACGTCTCCGTGATGTTACTCCACCTTATTCGTTCCTTCCGTTTCGGTGTCCTGTGTTTCTTCTTTCTTATCTTCCTCCGGCGTCACCGCTCCGCTCTCACCCGGCTTTTCCACTTCATCCGGTTTTTCCGTTCCGTCCGGTTTTTCCGTCTCTCCCGGCTTCTCCGTTTCACCCGGTTTTTCCGTTCCGTCAGGCTTTTCCGTCTCATCCGGCTTTTCCACTTCATCCGGTTCCTTGTTTTCCTCGTGATTTTTCTTTAATTCCTGAATCCTGTCATGATATCTCTTGATCTTGTCAGCATTTTCTTTTGCCACAAAGGTCTTCTCATAGTCGGACATCTTGTCATATTCGTTGTAAAGACTCTCCACACTTTCCTCATCGTCCAGCGTCACATTCTCAAAGGACGGAAGTTTATTGAGTTTCACGGACCATTCGTATACCTTATCAAACGCCTCCATATAATCCGTATCTATCACATCATGCAGATCGTCCATGGAATACAGTCCGCCGTTTACGGAGAGATAAGCCTGCCCGCCTTCGTAGGTGACATAGTCCACTTTTCCCTGTATGGTACTTACTTTTCCGGATTCGCTAGTGGTCTGCAGAACTACCGTCTTTCCCACAAGGGAAGATGCCCTCGAAAGATCAAAGGACGCGCTCATATTCTGCATCGCTTCCAGTTCCGAGAAGGTTGCATACTGGGTTACCCACTCTGTGTTGGATGTGGGCTCTAACGGATCCTGATTCTGTACCTCCGCCACCAAAAGCTGTAAAAATGTATCTTTGCTGTACATGGAATTTTTATTATTCGCTTTTTTCAGGGAAGATTGGGATTCCGTTTCCACTATCTTACCGTCTTCCACCGGTGCTATTAAATTACCTGCCATCTTTTCCTCCTTTCTTCTCTACGGTTATGCCGTATAATTAATTGTATTTCCCTCGGACTTCATCATTTCTGCGGTCAGGCGCTCCTCCTGTGTAAGATCCTCCGCCTCCTCGGGATCAAGTTCCCTCAGATTCAGATTTCTGACACCTTTTTTATTCTGCCTGCCATGATCCGGCGCCGCCTCATTCCCACTCGGATCTCTCTCCAGAGAATATTCCGCGATGGTTACCTCTACCGCTTCCACTTTGATGCCCTGCTGTTCCAGGTTTTCCTTCAGTTCCATCACCTGGCTTTCCAGCGCCGCCCTCACAGATTCATTCTGCGCGATAAACTGAGCCGTTACAGCGCCTTCCCTGTTGGATATCTGAATATGCAAAGTTCCAAGCGATTCCGGATGAAGCTGCATCTCTAAGCTGGTCATCCCGGGTTTGGCGGACACTTTCATATAATCCAGTATCTGATCCATGATCTCCTGAGTATCCGTCATGGAAAACTCGCTTTTCGCTTCCGCCGCCTTCAGCGCCTGCACCTGCTGCTCCAGATTCTGAGTCTGATAGCTGCTTTGCATAAACGGGCTCTCGCTGTCTTTTCCGGTGCTCTCCTGCCTTGGTGCCTCCTTCGACACGGCTGTCTCCGTCCTTGCATTTTCCGTCAGTTCCGGTTTTGCCGCCTGCATCCTTGCCATTTCGCCATCCCGCCCTGCTTCACTCTCCTGCAGAATGGGCTCCGCGGATACTTCCTGCATCTCCTCCGCCATCTCCGGCCTCTTCAGCGCCGCAAGCTGTCTTTCCGCATTTTGCAAGGCCGCGTTCAACTCTTCCTGGCTCATACCGGTCTCTTCCTGCAGCTCCTTCATAATGCCTTCTAACGTTTTCAGCGCTTCCGTCACCGAGCCGTAAAAACTTTCATCCGTCAGAAGGGACATGTCATCAGCGCCTTCGGTAAGTTCCACCATCAGTGTTTTCAGATTCTTCGGATCCAGTAATGACACATCCGTCATTCCCAGTTCATCCATCACCGCCCTTAAGGCTTCCTGCGTGATTCCCATCTGAGCCGCCAGCGCCGCAGCCATTTCGCCGCCTGCTTTTTCCAAAGCTTCCGTATCTTCCGTGATATCTTCCGAAACTTCTTCCGTATTCGCCGCGTTTTCTTTTGTTTCCGTCTCTTTGGTCCCGGCTTTTTCTTCCGTTTTGCTGCCATTGTCGGTTTTCTTCGTCGCCGCTTCTTCCGTACTGCTCTTTGCATCCGAAGGCTTTGTGCTTTCCGTTTTCCGCTCAGGCTGCGTATTCTGTTTGCCTGCCGCCGTGGTCTGCTTTAAAACCGTATCAAAACTTCCGCCTTTAGACGGTCCCGCCGGTCTTGTTCCTTTTGCTGATAAGATGTTCTGTGCACCGGAACCCTTATCAAGTACTGGCATGTTCGTCACCTTTTTACCTCCTTTTCTTCTATTTTCAAAGTTCTTATATAAAATCGTCGTTTTTTTGCCTCCCTGCATAAAAACGAACAATTTCCTAATATTATATCGGATTTTTCCGTTGTCTTCTTAACTTTTTCAGAGGATTTTCTCCGTCACCCGGGATCCATCATCTTTGTCAGCCGCGCCGCATTTTCCTCATTCATCTGTTCCAGGATCTTCGCCCGGTCATCCGCACTCATCGCCCCCAATATCTTCGCCACCAGGTCCAGATCGCTGGTCATCGTATCAAAGACCGCTGCCGCCTCTTTCGCCTTCATCGAAGAATAGGTTGCCACATAATCTTCCAGTTCTTTATTCGCAGCCGTCTCCTGAATCGTCTGCTGATACAGATATTCCGCCGTCGCCGGATCCATCGCCTCATAATATTTCTGGTACTCTTCCGCCCCCGGACCGTTCTCGGCATAAACGACTTCCTCGTAAAACTCGTTTTTCATCCGCTCAAATTCAAGCTGATCTCTCTCAAAGTTCTGAAGACGGCTGTTCTCCTCTTTCAGACTGCTGATCTCATTGGCATAAGAGAGATTCTGTTCCTGTGCCATCTGCAGTTCCTGTTCAAGCAGTTTGATCTGGTCCACCGCGTCTTTCACATCGCTGTATTCATCCTCTTCTTCCTCTCCCCTTTTACGGTCACTCGGCAAAATCTTATTGATCACCGGCACATCCTTCAGCAGGGGCTTCAAAATATTCGTACCGACGCCGCCCACATCCAGTTTTACCAAAACGCACAGGATCGCAATCCAGACAGCCACAATAAAAACGGTCACCAAAAACACCGGAAGCCCTCCCGGTTCGCCATCCAGTTCCTCCTCCTGACCAGAAATCTCCCTGGCTTTCTGTTTCGCCTCTTTTCTCTGCGCTTTCTGTTCCGCTTTTAAACGCTTTTTCTCTTCTTTTAACCTTTGACGCTCCGATTCACGATCTTCAAATTCCTCTTCGGACTGTGCACCTTCCATCGGTTTTTCTGCCATACTTTATCCTCTTTTCTGACCATATGTATAACTCACCAGTTCGTCTACTTCCTTACTCTCTTCCCTGATCAGTTCTTCCTGAAACGCCTCGAACGCCGCCTCCCTTAGCTGTTCATGCGTCTTTCTCTCAATCATATACTCCTGCAGAATGATCCGCGCCCTCTCCAGCGCTTCCTCCGCCTTCCTCACCCGGATTCTCTGATCGATGATGGCTTCCTTGATATAAGTCAGCGCCGCTTCATTTTCCTGCAGCTTAAGCGGATCGAGCACCTGCTGCCGCATCACGGCGCCCTCCGCCAGATACTGAATCCTGCGCTGCGCAAGCCGCTGCAGCCTCTCCTCCTCCGTCGTAAGCTGCTGCCTCGCCGCCGCAAAAGCAAGCTTCGCCTGCTCCTCCATCTTCTCTTTGATATTCAGAATACTCTGCATCCTGTATACAAACTTTGCCATATGTTATCTGTCTCTTACTTCCCTCTTTCCATCTGCCTTCCAGTACTGCATTGCGGAAATAACGGTGAAAATCAGTGCCCGATATTTGTGTCAGGGCAAGGCGGAAGAAGGAGGCGATGCGGTGGCATCGTTGACTGATG
>JAAWOG010000009.1 GCA_022799355.1 Lachnospiraceae bacterium
GAGAAGGTATTTCTTTCTTATGGGGTATAGCAAAAAACTATATAATGTATTGGGGGGTTACAAGTAGTATAATAGCATACCACCCCTTTGTCCACAAGACTTAGATTTCACAAATATCACAAAAATCACTATGCAAATTTGTTAATATTGCACAAACAGTCCTTCAAATTCCTCTCTGCTGATCTTTTCCTTTTCCAACAGCAGATTCGCGCAGCTATGCAGTACTTGCTCATGTTCCAGAATAATTTCCTTTGCCTTTTTATAACATTTATCGATGATTCCCTTTACTTCCTTATCAATCTCACCGGCTATATTCTCACTGTGACTCTTCGCATGCGCCAGATCCCTGCCGATGAAAACCTCGTCGTCATCGTCATCATAGCAGACCACACCGATGTTTTCGGACATTCCGTACCTTGTAACCATCATGCGGGCTTCCTTTGTCGCTTTCCTGATATCCGAAGAAGCCCCTGTTGTGATATCGTCAAAGATAATCTCCTCCGCAATGCGTCCGCCCAGAGATACCATGATATCCTGCTCCATCCGTCCTCTTGTCAGGAACATATCATCCTTATCCGGCAGCGGCATCGTATAGCCCGCCGCACCCACTCCCGTAGGAATAATGGAAACCGTATAGACAGGCCCCACCTCCGGCAACACATGAAATAAGATAGCATGTCCCGCCTCATGGTACGCCGTGATCTTCTTTTCTTTATCGGAAATGATCTTACTCTTTTTCTCGGAACCGATACCCACTTTAATAAATGCTTTGTTGATATCACTCTGACAGATATACTTCCGCTCCTGCCTTGCCGCGATGATGGCAGCCTCGTTCAAAAGATTTTCCAGATCGGCTCCCGTAAATCCCGCCGTGGTCTGGGCGATATGCTCCAGATTCACATCATCTCCCAGGGGCTTATTTTTCGCATGTGTCTGCAAAATCTCTTTTCTGCCGCCCACATCAGGTCTTCCCACCACAATCTTCCGGTCAAATCTGCCCGGACGCAGGATCGCGGGATCCAGAATATCCACACGGTTTGTCGCTGCGATAACGATAACGCCCTCATTCACGCCGAATCCGTCCATCTCCACCAGAAGCTGGTTCAGCGTCTGCTCTCTCTCATCGTGTCCGCCGCCCATGCCCGTACCACGCTGCCTTGCCACCGCATCTATCTCATCGATAAAGACAATACAGGGTTCATGCTTTTTCGCCTCGCTGAACAAATCCCTCACGCGGGATGCGCCCACGCCCACATACATCTCCACAAAATCCGAACCGGAAATGGAAAAAAACGGAACGCCCGCCTCGCCGGCAATGGCTTTTGCCAGAAGGGTTTTACCCGTTCCCGGAGGCCCCTCCAGCAGAACCCCCTTGGGAATCCTCGCCCCGACCTCTATGAACTTGCCCGGATTTTTCAGAAACTGGACTATCTCCTCCAGATCTTCTTTCTCTTCCTTCAGCCCCGCAACGCCATCAAACGTGACGCTTTCATCTCCCAGAGACAGTCTTGCGCGGCTCTTTCCGAAATTCGCCATCCTTCCGGCGCCGCCCCCGCCTCTGTTCATAATGGTAATCACCACCATGACAACAAGCATGCTGACGCCCAGCGGCAATATAACCGTCGTCAGAATGCCCTCCCCCTGTGCCTTCTTTATGACAGGGTATATTTTATGTTTTTTCAGCATCTCCTCCGCTTTTGCGATATCCGACACCTGCACGGTCATAAACCCGCCGTTCGTAAGCTGAAGCCTTACCGATCCGGTAGGGGGCGTCTGATCAGGCGTGATTTCAGCCCCTGCCACATGCCCGGAAGAAAGCACTTCTTCCATCGTCTGCATGGTGTACCCCGGGGCTCTGTCCTTAAACAGGCTGACTGCGGACAGCGCGCCGAGAAGTATCAGCAAAAGCAGCAAATACCCTGTCATTCCTTTGTTTGGTTTATTATTCTGGTCCAATATTTATTACTCCTTTTTCTTTACTGGCGGGCGTTCAGTCAAACTCCACCACGCCTATGTAAGGCAGATTTCTATATCTCTGGTCATAGTCTAACCCATAGCCTACGACAAACTCATCGGGAATCTGAAAACAGGTATAGTCCACATGCACATCCACTACCCTTCTCTCCGGTTTATCAAGCAGTGTGCAGAGCTTAATGCTCTTTGGTCCCCTGTCTTTCAGCATATCCAGAAGATAGCTGAGCGTCCTCCCGGAATCCACGATATCCTCCACTACCAGCACATCCTTATCTTTCAAAGGCTCGTCCAGATCCTTCACAATCTTCACCACGCCGCTGGACTTCGTGGCGCTGCCATAACTGGAGACAGACATAAAATCGAGAGATACCGGTACCGTAATCCGCTTTGCCAGCTCACACATAAAAAAAGAGCCGCCCTTCAGCACACAAATAAGATGTACCTGTTTTCCTTCATAATCTCTGCTGATCTGATCACCGATCTCCTGAATCCGCCTGTCAACATCTTCTTCCTTCAGTAAAACCCTTACATGTTCCGCCATGTTTTCTCCTCCGTTGCTATTTCCCCGCCTGTCCGTGGGATTTTTTCCGTTACTTACTCTTCCCGCATATCCGTATCTGCAGGATACTTTTCGTCCGCTCCGTCACTTTATAGCGGCTGCTCATCCTCCCTCCGGGTACCCACATCACGTGGGATGCGTCCGCAAAAAGCCAGACACTGTCTCTGTCGGAAGCCGGAATTTTAGCCTCTATCATATAACGGCGAAGACTCTTATGGTTCATTTCTCCGTTTATCGTCAGATAGTCCCCGCTTTCTCTGTGTCTGACGCAAAACGATGTCTCTATTTTATCATAATCAAACCATTTCGTATACGTTTTTTGCGGAATACATTCCATGATTTCCGAAATATCCGAAACCCCAAGGTGCTCTTTTACCGCCGTCCTGTCACAAAGATCAATCCGCTCCGCCTTAAATTCCGGACACGCCTCTCCTGTCAGGAAACCGCCGTACTCCGCACAGGCCTCTGCCGCCGGCGCTCCCTGCCGCCCTTTTACTCTTTCCCCGCTCTTTTGGTAAAAGATCAGATTCCCATAAGACTTCCCGATCCCCACGCCGCCCGGCAGATTAAGTTCACCGTTTCCCTGCTTTTGCATCAGTTTCAGAACAGCCTCAACATGCACTGCCCCAATATCCTTCCGCGCCGGCAGCAATTTCTCCAGCCCGTACAAAACAAGCTGTTTCTGCAGAAAAATATCCTCCTGCCGCAGCCTCTCAATGTCAAAAACTAACGCGTCTTTTCGTTCCGCAGCTATTTTGTCATATGCCGCTTTGACCTGCCTCTCAATAAACCGTTCCGCTTCCCGCACAATCTTTGCCGTATTTCCGATATGGGCTGCCGCTCCATGACTGATCCCCTCCTCCGCCCAGGGCAGAATCCGATGACGTATCTTATTCCTGCTGTAGTCTGTCAGCAGGTTGGTATTATCTTCACACCAGGATATCCCCTTTTCCATCAAATAGGATTCTATCTCTTTTCTGGAAAGACAGAGTATCGGCCGGATAATATTGCCCCTCTCCGGCAAAATCCCCCGCAATCCCGAAAGCCCGCAGCCTCTGAAAAGCTGAAACAGCACAGTTTCCGCCTGATCGTCTTCATGGTGGGCGGTGGCTGTTTTAAATCGATTTGGACAATCCCGCCCGGCGTTTTCCTCTGTTTTCCAGTCTTCCAGACACTTTCCGAAATCCTCATATCGCAGAAGCCTTCCCGCCTCTTCCTCACTGAATCCCCGGCTTTTTGCATATCCCGGTACATCCTCCCGAAAAATACGGCAGGGCACTTTCTCCCTCGCACAAAGTTCTTTCACGTAAGAGACATCCTCCTCCGCCTCAGGACGAATGCCGTGATGGACATGTGCCGCCCGCAGTGCAAACCCAAACTCTTCCCGAAGCCCAAGAAGCAGATAAAACAGGCAGACAGAATCCGCTCCTCCGGAAAGCCCAAGAAGAATCCTGTCCCCTTGCCGGATCAGGTCCTCTTCTTTTATATAATTTTTTACTTTTTCCTCGATATTCATCTCTTAACTGTAGCGGAAATACACTAAAAAAGCAAGTCCTTCCTACCTTGTTCTCTCCCAGAATCCGGTCACAAGCACCGTCATATCATCCCGCACCTCCCCTTTGCACTGGCGCAGTACATAACCGAGAATATCATTTGCCAGTTCGCTTGGATTTCTGCTCTGAAATCTGCTGATGATCTCCGGCAGCGCCGCCTCTCCTATGCCCTGGTTCATGGCATCCACCACGCCGTCGGAAAGCAGAACAATATAATCACCGTCCTCCAGATACCTTGTCACAGACTCGCTCTCCGGCTCCTCCACCAGTCCCAGCGGAAGGTTCCGGGAAGAGATCTGTTCCACAAGATTATCCCTCTTTAAGTAGGAAGGCGCCGCTCCCACCTTGCAGAAATGGCAAAGCCCCTGATACAGATCGATATTACAGCAGTCTATGGTAGAAGTATTATGCTCTGTCTCCCCGGTCAGAAGAACGCCGTTGACCAGCCGCATGGCTGCCTTCATGGAAAATCCCGCCTCCAAAAAACGCTGCATCAGATCCACCACCATGGAACTGCACTTTAACGCTTTATCGCCGGAACCCATACCATCGGAAAGCAGCAGCGCCACGTTACCCTCTCCGTACTCAAAGCATTCGAAACAGTCCCCCGAAACAGCCTCCGACTGCTTGATCGCCTTCGCCGTACCGGTCAGCACATGATAAGAAGGTTCTTCCTGAAACACATAGGTCCCCCATTCCGGCGATAAAAAAAAGGGACAGTTCCTGTGCGGCACAAGCCGCATATCCAGCAGTACGGACAATAACCCTGCCACATCCTCGGAGGTAATACCGGAGGCCTTTGCCGTTCTCATCTGAATACTGTACTCTCTGTGCCCATCGCCCGCCCGTATGTAAAAAAGATCTCCCACCAGTATACCTTCCGTTTTCATCTCCCGCACAAGCTGACGATATTTTTTTTCACTGATTTTTTCCAGGCTTCTCTCCTGCCTGGCTATATCGGAAAGCATCCGGGACATTTCCTGCAGTTGTCCGGCAAAAATGGATCTCTGCTCTGAAAGCTGCCTCTCCCACAGGATAACCTGCCTTGTGCCTTCTTCCTCCAATACCTTCTCACTTTCCTCCGCCGTCCTGAAATGCTGAAAGGAATCCGCCAGTTCCTGAAACGAATCCGCATACTCCAACAGTCTCTGTCTCTCGTAATCCTGTATATTGGTCTCCATAATCCTCACTCCTTTTGTTTTTAGTTCCGCAGATATTCGGTGTGATGATTATAGGCAGATGTAAAGCACGATGTTTGTCAAAATCGCACCCGTAATTGCGAATTTTTTCCGACAAAAACCGCACCGAAACTTCTTACGGACAATTATCAGGACAGTTCCTGAGTGCTTTTTATTCAGAACACGCATCAAAAAAGCTGCCTGTTTCCAGACAGCTTACTCTCCCTCCGTTTTAAAAACAATCTCATCTTCATACACAAGCCCTAACTTTTCTTTCGCCACATCTTCAATATATTTCTGAGTCTGCGTATATTTCTCATACTCCTCTATTTCCTTCGCCCTCGCCTCTTCCTTATCTATCTTTTCCTGCAGTTCCTGCTGTTTCTCCGCATAAGCGGCCTGTTTTTCCTTTAATTCACTCTTTCTGATATTTACTGCCAGAATCAGCATAAGCAGTACAAGCGTGACAAGCATCATGGCAAATTTATTCTGTTTTCTCTTCTGATACGCCGCTCTTCTACGTGCCATCCTGCTGATCCCCCTTTCCGTCAGTGTTTATATAACAATATTCTAATCATTTTCCGAAGCACCGTCAACTTCTTTTTTAATATCCTGTATACCGCCCGGCATTTTCTGCCGCAGAGATCTCTCAGCGCATATAATTTTGATACCGCCGCCCTCCTTGGCTTCTCTAAAACCCTTTCCGCCTTCTTTCCGGCTTTTCCCGCCGCCTTAAAGGCTCCCTGCTTTGTTTTGTTCAGCAGTCCGGAACTGTACTTTACAAATAATGCGCCCACGGAAACCGTATAGAGAAAAATTCCGGCACAGACACCCAGTATCGTATAAAACCGCAGGCTGCCATTGTGATATTCATACAGCATCAGAAAGGCTTTCACCCCTACCCAGAGCCAGTACACAAAATCCTCAAAAGCCATTGCCAGCCTGTTATGGCCTACCACTCTCCTGAAAATACGAAGCAGGTCATAGGCAAAGGCTATCTCGATCCCAAAGTAAGCGGCATACAGAAACAGCACAAACTCCGTAGTCACCAGTTCACTCATAACAGCCTTCCCCTTTTTCCTTTATTGAAACAGCCTTGAGAAAAAGGATTCCGTTTTCTCTCTGGCGCCGGATGTATCGGAGTAGGTCAGCGAGTCCACACTGCCATCCACATCAACCTCCCCCTTATCCAGGGAAAGCCTGCTGACATGAAGTTCAGAACCCTTTATCATCAGCATACCCTGTTCCGTCTCCAGTAAAACCTCATTGATATCAAAGGAAAGCACATCATTTACGCCTGTGATTGTGCATGTCTTTCTGCCGGACAGCACAATTTTATGCGTCCGTAACTGCGATCTGCCGTAGCTGCTGCCATGAACGCTTCCGTTATTATAGCTGCTGCTTAAATCTTCCATCCCGTCCCTCCCTGATTTTTTCGATATGATGTCAAAGAAATCAAAAGTCTGCTTCGCAGCCGCCTGATCTCCCTATGACATAATATATGAACGGGACGTCCATCTGATTCCAAAATATTACAGGTTTTAAAAAACCTTATAAATAGCGGTACATCTCCTTAGCCTCTTCCTTCCGCACCACCTCCGATACGTCCAGCACCTCAACCTTTACTTCCTTGGCGCCGAACCGGATCGTTATAATATCCCCCGTCTTTACGGCCGTGCCGGCCTTCGCCTGTTTATCGTTGATCAGCACCCTCCCCGCATCGCAGGCCTCATTTGCCACCGTACGCCTTTTAATCAGGCGCGATACCTTTAAATATTTATCTAACCTCATACCATTTCCCATCCTTTCAGATATAAATACCCTGAGAATACTTAAAAACTTCCTTTTGCATCGAGAAAGCCCGGACAGCGCTGCCCGGGCTTTCACTCTATAGTCTTCTTCGGCAATTTATGCGTTCAGCATATCCTTTAATGCCTTACCTGCTTTGAACTTAGGTGCTTTAGATGCAGCGATCTGCATAACTTCGCCGCTCTGAGGGTTGCGGCCTTCTCTTGCGGCTCTCTCAGATACTTCAAAAGTACCAAAGCCTACAAGCTGAACCTTCCCACCTTTTTTCAATTCATCAGCAACTACATCTGTGAAAGCCTTCAATGCTTTTTCAGCGTCCTTTTTAGAAATTTCAGCCTGATCAGCAATTGCTGCAACTAACTCCATTTTGTTCATGTTGTATCCTCCTATATAACTCCTCTTGATTTCTAAACTTTCTCCCGGAAAATTTAATATGATCCCGAAAAAGCAGTCTCTACATATTTATAGAGGTTTTTGCCCTGTTTGTCAAGGATTTTATGGATTTTTTACGTTTTCCAAACCGATAAAATCCTTTCACCGCCTTATTTTTACCGGACATAGTAAGGACCTGCCATAAAAAGCAGGTCCTCACAGGAAAATAATGTTATGCTGCCGCTCTTATGCTTTCTTGCTTTCTTTGATTTTGGCAAAAACCGCCTGCAGAAGAATAAAGAAACATAACAGGATAGCCGTAATAATGTTTGCCCAGGAACTTACCAGCTTACCGTTGGTCTTTACCAGGGTTGATATCGTGCCGTTGATCAGCACGCCTACCAGCGAGCCAAGCACATTGCCCACGCCGCCTGTCAAAAGCGTTCCGCCGATGACCGAGGAAGAAATGGCATCCATTTCCAGCCCCGTCGCCTGGGTTGTCGTACCGCACATGGTATTCAGGCAGTAGCAGATACCGCCGATGGATGTCAGGAAGCTGCTCAGTGTATAGGTCAGCAGTTTTGTCCTGCGCACGTTCAGCCCCATCAGCGTTGCCGATACCTGGTTGCCGCCCACCGCATAGATGCTTCTGCCGAACTTCGTATATTTCAGCATCAGATAGACCAAAACAACAACAAGCAATGCCACCACAACCGTCGGGCGGATAAACGGAACCTGATAGATTCCCTTCTTGTTTTCATAACCGCCAAAGGGTATACTGATCTTCGCGCCGGAAATCGCCGTAAACAGTTTATCCGAAACGATACTAACCTGGTCCTTACAGATCACCGCCGTCATACCTCTGGCAAAGAACATGCCCGCCATGGTCACAATAAACGGCTGAATCTCCAGGTATGCCACACAAAATCCCTGCACCAGTCCGAACACAACGCCGATCACCAGAACCATCACCATCAGCACCGGGCTCTTCATGCCCCAGGTCTCCATACCCACCGCCAAAAACATACAGTCCATGGCGATCAGGGAGCCTACCGAAATGTCAATACCGCCTGTCAGCATCACACAGGTCATGCCCGCCGCAACGGCGATCAGCCCCGCATTGTTGATCAGGACATTTAAAAATGTCTGAAAATGGGTGAACCCCTTATCCGCATAAATGATACAGCCGCCCAGATACATCAGCACAAACAGGATCACAGTAATAGCTAGTAATATGTTATTTCCACCGATTTTTAATTTTTTCATGCCTGCACCGCCTCCTTTGCTGCTGCCTTCTTAGCGGACAGTTTTTTGAAATAAGCTTTTACCGGTTCGGACTGAATTACAACAATCAGAATAACCACGATTGCCTTGAACACCGGCGCCTGCGCGGAAGAAACGCCCAGCGCATACAGTGTTGTAGTGATCGCCTGAATCGTATAAGCGCCTATGATGGAACCGGCAAGATTGAACTTACCGCCGCCAAGGCTGTTGCCGCCCAGCGCCACCGCCAGGATCGCATCCAGTTCCATATTCAGTCCGATGTTATTGGTATCTGCGGAATAGATCCTGCAGGTTGCAACCAGTCCTGAGATACCTGCGCACAGGCCGCAGATCACATAGCATAACAGAATAATCTTCGCGGAGTTAAAACCGGAGATCCTGGAAGCCCTTTTATTGATACCTACACTCTGAATATAGGTGCCCAGCGCCGTTACCTTCAAAACAACCGCCGCGATCGCAACACATGCCGCCGCGATAATGATCGGTGTCGGAATAATGCCGCAGTAGCCGCCGAAGAACTGGAAAGAGGGCACACGCACATAAACGATATTGCTGTTGCAGAGCAGAAGTCCGATAGCTCTGCCCGCAGACCAGAGAATCAATGTCGCCACCATCGGCTGAATATTCATGTATGCCACCAGAAAGCCGTTGAACAGACCGCAGACACAGGCAATCGCAACACCTGCCAGCATACCAACCCAGAGAGGTACATTGTACTCACTCACGTTGGTGACACCGTACCCGGCAAGCAGCATACAGCACAGACCGCCGGAAAGGCTCATTACGGAACCCACCGAAATATCCGTACCTGCGGAAGCAGATACCACAAGCGTCATACCGATTGCCAGTATTGCAACTTCACTGCCGCGGTTCAATACGTCAATCAGACGTCCGTATAAAATACCATTATTGATACTGATCGAGAAGAAGCTGAGCGGCGGGTTCCCGCTGGCGATATCGTAGATCACATTGATCATCATCACAAGGATCATACTGAAGATCGGCAGAAACAGCTTCATCTTTGTAATCTTTTTGATTTTATCCATTATTTGCCACCTCCCGCAATCGCCTTCATCACGCCTTCCTGAGACAGTTCTTCGCCGCTGATCTCACCGACTTTGGAACCGTCCCGAAGGACCGCCATACGGTTACAGGTTCTGAGCATCTCCTCAATTTCCGAAGAGATAAACATCACGCTCTTTCCTTCCTCCGCAAGCTGGATCACCAGTTTCTGAATCTCCGTCTTCGTGCCGATATCGATACCACGGGTAGGCTCATCCAGAATCAGGAAATCCGGATCTGTGGCAAGCCATCTCGCCAGAATAACTTTCTGCTGATTGCCGCCGGAAAGCTGTTTGATCAGCGTCTCCCTGCTGGCCGTCTTGATCTGCAGAAGTTCAATAAACTTATCCGCAATCTCAATCTGTTTTGCCATCGGGATTTTCTTAAAGATACCCAGTTTAGCCTGCATTGCCAGAATGATATTCTCACGTACGGACAGATCTCCGATAATGCCTTCCGCCTTTCTGTCATCCGGCAGAAGCCCCATGCCAAGGTTCATCGCATCAATCGGATTCTTGATCGTCACTTCCTGTTCCTTCACTTTCAATGTACCGGTCTGAGCCCTGTCCGCGCCGTAGATCGCACGCGCCAGTTCACTTCTGCCGCTGCCGAGAAGCCCGGTCAGGCCGATCACTTCCCCTTTATGTATTTCAAGGTCGAAGGGCTTGATCGTTCCGGCATGGCTTAATCCCTTTGCGTCGATTACCAAAGGCTCTTTCGACTTATCTCCGCTGCCCTCGGGCTTGATATTTGCCAAATCGTCAAAGTCCTTGCCCATCATTGCCGCAACCAGTTTTACACGGGGCAGCTCTTCTATACTATACTCTCCGACAAGCGTGCCGTTTCTGAGAACGGTGATGCCGTCACAGACCTCATAAACCTGCTCCAGGAAATGGGTTACAAATACAATGCCGACTCCCTGTTCACGGAGCCTTCTCATCATACCGAAAAGCTTTGCCACCTCGTTATCGTCCAGTGAAGATGTGGGCTCATCCAGGATCAGTACCTTACAGTCCATATCCACCGCCCGGGCGATCGCTATCATCTGCTGCAAAGCCAGAGAGTATTCCTCCAGATTCTGGGTTACGTCGATATCCAGATCCAGATCCTTCATCAGCTTCGCCGCCATCTCATTCATTTTCTTTCTGTTTACCGTGCCGATCTTTGTCATAGGCTCCCTGCCGATGAAAAGATTCTCCGCCACGGAAAGATTGGGACAGAGATTTACTTCCTGATACACCGTAGAAATACCTTTTTTCTGCGCATCCATCGTGTCCTTATTGACAATTGGGCCACTGATACCGTCCAGATAGATTTCTCCGGCCTCAAACTTGTTTACCCCGGTAAGACATTTAATCAGTGTGGATTTTCCGGCTCCGTTTTCCCCCATAAGAGCGCGGATCTCTCCTTTTCTCAGATTGAAATCCACATTTTCCAACGCTTTTACACCAGGGAATGTCATACAGATTCCTTTCATACTTAAAACAACATTATTTTCCATGCAGACGTCTCCTTTCAGAGTTTTCTTCCCAGGTAATGCTCGGTCACCGTCCGGCATCCGCCGTGCAGCAACCATTATTTTCCATCAAAATGCGTAAAAGGGAGAAACCCCTAGTTTCCCCGGGATTCTCTCCCCTTTTACGTTTTATTTTATTTTTTAAATCTTATATCTTAGTAAGCACGGCCATCCAGAACTTCCTGGCTCATGGTTACTGCGTACTGGCTCTCAATACCAGGTGCTACGAAAGCTTCATCTTTAACCAGTGTCCATTTGTCAACTGTTTCGCCAGCTTCCAGTTTCTTGATAACTTCTTCAGCAAAACCTGCCTGCAGAGGGTTGCACTCTACGTTACATGTGATCTTGCCGTCCAGTGTGTACTGAAGTCCGTCATGTGTAGCATCGAAGGAGATGATTGTCACGTCGCCGTCAACACCGTATGTAATACCTGCCGCATCCATTGCGTCCATCGCGCCGTATGCTTCGTTATCGTTCTGGCATACAACTACGTTGAAATCGCTGTAGGATTTGATAAAGGATTCCATAACTTCCTGACCGCCTGCCTGTGTGAAGTCACCGGACTGAGAGTCAAGAACTTTCCAGTTGGAGTTCTGAGCTACGATGTTGTTAAAGCCTTCCGTACGTCCCAGCGTTGCGGATGCGCCAACGGAACCTTCAATTACAAGGATATTTGCGTCTTTGCCGTCTAAGTACTCAGCAAGCCAGTTACCTGCAGCTTCACCTTCAGCAACCATATCGCAGCCAAGAGCTGTTGTATAGAGGCTGTCAGCAGCGTCAACCGCACGGTCAACGATAAGTACCGGAATGCCTGCGTCCTGTGCTTCCTGAAGAACGGTATCCCAACCTGCGGACTGGATCGGAGCGATGCAGATGTAGTCAAGTTCCTGCTCGATAAAGCCACGAACTGTTTCGATCTGAACTGCGTGGTCGTTATCACAGTCTACAAAAGATAATTCATAACCGTTTTCAGCACTGAAAGTATCCTGATAGTTCTTTGTGTTAGCCGCACGCCAGTCAGACTCGTGACCAACCTGTGCAAAACCTACGCTTACAAGTTCGCCGTCTGCCGCCGGAGCTTCTTCTGCGGGTGCTTCTGCTTCCTCTGCCGGAGCTTCTTCCTCAGCAGGTGCTTCTTCTGCCGGAGCTTCCGTTTCTTCGGTAGTTGTTGCCGGAGCTTCTTCTGCTGCATTTCCACATGCAACCAGGCTGGAAACCGTCATTGCAGCAACTAATAATAACGCAATTTTTTTCTTCATTTTTTTTCCTCCCTAATGAATATTATTTTTTTGCGTCGGAACAGTTTTTTCTGTTTCCGTAACTTTACTCTAACCGATTTGCTTTTTGCAGGCAAGTGTTTTTTGTGCATTTTAGATGATTTCGTACATCTAAACAATACAAATTTTTGTATATTATGACATTTTTTGATACAAATTTTGTGACTCAGGTTGGATTTTTTATGATTTTGTAAGAAATTTTAAGATTTTTTGAGTTTCTGCGGATTTTTTAAGCCGGATCTTCTTTATATAGTTTATGCCAAATTGCATAAAATAAGAAATATATTCAAAAAAACATGGAAATTTTTAAACTGCGTATTTGAAAAAGAGAAATTTTTTACTCTTTTTACTAAAATTATTACTTCTAAAATAAATATGGAAAAAATAGAATTGCATCCGTTATCAGAAAAAGCTTATAATAAAATATATCATTTACTATTATGAGGAATTTCTATGTCCGCAAAATATATTCGACTGGCTGACCAACTCAAAAATCTTATAGAAGAAAACGCCGGAGATGTCTTTCGCCTTCCTGCGGAAGCTGCTCTGTGCCAAAAATACGGTGTCAGCCGCCAGACCGTCAGAAAGGCGCTGTCCGTACTGGAAAAGGAGCATTTAATAGAAAAACGTCAGGGCAGCGGCTCCTACACTACCGGGCTGTTTGGCCGGGCGGAGAAAAACACCGTAGCAATTTTGGTCTCCTCCGACACGGAATATATCTATCCCGGACTTCTCTCGGATATGCGCAACACACTGCAGGATAACGGTTTTTCTTCCGCGGTCCATGTTACGGGCAACCAATCTGCAAAAGAACGGGAGATTCTGCTGCATCTGTTAGAGCACCCTGTCCGTGGTATTTTAAGCGAAGGCTGCAAAACCAGCTTTCCGACACCGAATCATGACTTATATCAGCAATTGGCAAAAAAAGGTGTTTCCATTTTGTTTTTTCATGGAAACTATGGTAATTTACCGGACTTCCTTTCTGTGAAGGACGACAACTACGGCGGCGGCTATTATCTTGGAAAATATCTTACCTCTCTTGGACATAAAAAAATAGCGGGGATTTTCAAATCAGACGACATACAGGGTACGGAAAGATGTTTCGGACTGCTCTGCGCTCTGCGGGATGAAAATATCCTCTCCTGCGAAGAGCATATCTGTTATTTTGATACCGCACAGCTTGCGGCACTGCAGACAAAGCAGGACACCGGCTTTTTATCGGAATTTGCTGCAAAACAGTTAAAAAATACGACCGCCGTCGTCTGTTACAACGATGAGATCGCCTACTGGCTCATAAAAGAGTTTTCTTATAAAAATCTGCGGATTCCTGAAGATATCAGCATTGTCTGCTTTGACAATTCCTATCTCAGTGAGCTCTCTTCCGTACGGATCACTTCCTTATCTCATAAGAGCCATGAAATGGGGACAACAGCTGCCGAAGCGATCCTGAAACTGATGAAGGGTTCTGCCGTCTCCCCGCAGAAACTCACCTGGCACCTTGCCGCAAGGCAAAGCTGCGCCCCTCCCCCGCACGACGTATAAATTGTTTATTTTCCGTTTCTGTACTCTCTCGGTGTGCAGCCCACCGTCTTTTTAAAGACAAAGCTGAAATAATGGGGATCTTTATAGCCCACTTCCGCCGCGATTTCGCCGGTATGCTTTTCACTTTGCCGGAGCAGTTTTCTGGCTTTGTCCATCCGTTTTTTCGTGACATATTCAATAAATGTCATTTTCATCTCCTGGCTGAACACACTGCTGAAATAGTTGCTGCTGACGCCGATGGCTCCCGCCACACTGTTCAGAGAAAGCGTATCTTCGCTGAAATTATCTTCAATATATTCAAGTCCTTTCGTCAGCACACGCTTGCCCTGGCTCTCGTTCTCCTTGTCTCTGAGGGAAATCGCCCGCTCCAAAAGCTCCCGCATATAGTCCCGCAGGTTACCGCCGTTGACGGATATCTCATGTACTCTGGCGTGGTCATCCCGGGTAAGAAAATCCTGCTGGTTTATGCCCAGTGCTTCCATGTAATTTACTGTCGTAAACTGCATGTTCAGAAGCAGGTAATCCCGGAACAGCCTCGATTCCAGCGCCTCCTGGACTCCTGCAAGATAGCCGCTTACAAAATCCTCTATCTCTTCCAATTTTCCTTCCCTTAAAAATCCCTGGATAATCTCGGGATTTACCTTGGCGCTGTCCACAGATTCGAAACTCTTTGTGTCTTTCCCCAGCAGGAGGCCCGCAGCATCCTTTTCCGTCAGAATATGCCGCTGCGGACTGAAAAAGCGATGCGCCAGTATATGGTTTACCTTCCCATAACACTCCGGCAAAAGAGAAAGCCTCTCCACCGGTTCCCCTGCTGCCACATACCACTCCATGGAAAACTCCTCTGCCGAACAGATCTTTTCAATCTGACTGACACAGCGATCTCTGTATTCTTCCATCCGTTCCGCCTCGCCTTTTATCAAAACGCCGTAGAGGCTGATATTCCAGCGAAAGACAAGATATTCCGGAAAACGCATAAAATACCGGAATAATGCTTCTCTCACCTTGTCCGATCCCTCCGGTTCCCGCTCCATGCGTTCGGGGTTCTGACGCTTTACCTGCAGGTTCAGAAGCACCAGATTATAACAGGGACCATCCAGTTCCAGCGACAGCTTCGCCGCCTCCTCATAAATTTGCTGGACGGAAAGAACCCCCCCAAATATTTTTTCCAGAAAATTTCTGCGGGAATAATCCTCATATTCCTTCATCTCGTTCTGAAAGGTCTCCAGATAGTTTTTTTGTTCCTGTTCCGTCTCGATCTTTTCTCTGATCTCCAAAAGCACCTTGCGCAGGGCGCCTCTTGTGACCGGCTTAAGCAGATACTGCTCCACTCCCACCCGGATCGCCCGCTGCGCGTACTCAAACTCATCATAGCCGCTAATAATAATAATCTTAATATCCGGTATCTCCTGGGTTACGATCTGGCTCAGCGCCAGCCCGTCCATAAACGGCATTTTGATATCCGTAATCAAAACGTCCGGGCGGACCTTTCTGATCATTGGCAGCGCCATCTCCCCATCACTTGCCTCGCCCATAAACTGGTAACCATATTCCTGCCAGGGGATATTATTCTTTAATCCCTCCCTGACAATACTCTCATCTTCCACCAAAAACACCTTAAGCATCTCTCTATCCTTTCCGGCTATCAAAAGCCCGCTGCGCGCGTCCCCCGATATTCCATAAAGTCAATATGTTCTGTCATCCAGAAATTTTGCCACATTATCCTTTGTGAAAATATTTTCTTCCACAACATAGCTTTTCTCCACCGACATTCCCGCTTCCAGCCTTTTAATGATCTCATCTATATAGGCCCCCTGCACCGGATTACATTCTATATCCACATTGATCAGTCCTTCATTTACCATCTCCAGCGCGGGGCGGATAGCATCAAAGGAAATAACGGTCACTTTTCCGTTTTCCCCGAAACTGATGCCTGCTTCCTGCATCGCCTCGACAGCGCCCATCGTCATATCGTCATTCTGAGATACCAACACATCAATATTGGGATACCGGCGGAGCATTTCCCGCATCACTTCTTTTCCTCTGGTGGCCGTAAATTCCGCTGTGGCAGATTCCAGAATGTGCCAGTTCCCATGATTTTCCGCAATCGCTTCAAACCCCTCCGTCCTGCCGATCTCTGCGGTGGAACCCATCGTTCCCTGAAGTACCACGATGTTGATATCCTCGGACTGACGGTTCTTTTCCCTTAAATATCTCTCCAGCCATCTCCCTGCTTTTTTTCCTTCCTCCCAGGCGTCTGTTCCGATCCAGGTAGTGTAAAGGGACTCATCCTTTACATTTACCATACGGTCTATCAGGATTACCGGTATTCCCGCATCTTTCGCCTCCTGCAATACGGTTTCCCAGCCGCTCTCGATCACAGGGGCAAATACGATATAGTCCACCCGCTGGGAAATAAAGCTGCGGATCGCTTTAATCTGATTTTCCTGAATCTGACGGGCGTTGTTAAAGATCAGAAAATAACCGGTATCTTTTGTCAGCGCATCCTGTACGGACAGTGTATGGGCGCTTCGCCAGCCCGATTCGCTGCCGAGCTGGGAAAATCCTACCACGATCAGGTCTTCCATCTCCGGATCAAAAGATTCCTGCTCAATCTCCACTTCCTGAAAAAGTCCATGGCTGACCAGGAGAAGGGGTAGAACACAAAGCAGCAAAATACAGACGCCCACATGTCCGAATACCATCTGCTTGCATTTTTCCAGAATTTTTTTCATAAATGTTCCTCTTTTTGTTCTTTTTCCGCACCATCCGACGTAAGTTCACCCTGCGATTTCTCATACAGCTTTACCGCAGGAATCACGATACTGATCTTTGTCCCGCTTCCCTTTTCGGATTCTATCGTCATTCCGTATTCCATCCCGAAGTTCATGCGAATCCTTTCGTTTACATTGGCAAGTCCGAAGCCTTTTTCCGTCTCTTTGCATGGTTTACTGATCTCCGCCTGCAGACGTTTTACTTCTTCCTCGTCCATACCCACTCCGTTATCCCGGACGCACAGTAAAATCCGCTCTTTTTCCGGTACTTCATTTCGCAGCATTTTTCCCGTCACCCAAATCTTGCCCTTTGCCCGCTTATATTTGATACCATGATACAGGGAATTTTCTACCAGGGGCTGCAGCGTCAGTTTCAGAATTTTATACGGATACAGTTCCGGATCGATCCTGATTTCATAATCCAGAATATCCCGGTAGCGCACCTGCTGTATTTCCAGATAGCCACGGATATGTTCCTTCTCCTCCCGGATCGAAATATATTCTTTTCCTTTACTCAGTACCAGACGGAAAAACTCAGAGAGAGCCACAACCATATCCACCGCCTTCTCCGGATCATCTCCCTCGATCAGCCAGACGATCGTATCAAGTGTATTGTACAGAAAATGAGGATTAATCTGCTCCTGCAAAAGGCGCAGTTCCGCATGACGCATCTTTCGCTCATCCTCTTTAATCTGGTTCACCATAACCTCAAGATTTTCCGACATATCATTTACACTGTCCGAAAGCACTTCCAGTTCATCCTCCGTCTGCATCCTCGCCCGGTCCGAAAAATTCCCCTCCGCTATGCGGCTGGTAATCCGGCACAGTTCCTGTATGGGCTTTGTGATGCTGTTCAAAATGGCACTGGTAATCAGGATCACCACAGCCACGATGCAGCCCCCCAGCAGAATGCTGATCAGGATAACATGTTCCACTTCCTTATTCAGCCTGACCTTCAACTGTTCTATACTTTTTGTCTGATAATAAATATAATACTGAATATCATCCTGAACCAGTTCCGTCAGGATATAGATATCATTATACAGCATATCTATATTTTTTTCATACTGCCCTTCCGCCTCCTGGTTTAACTTGATATCATCCACTCTGTCCTCCAATGTGTCGATATTCCGCAAAAGGCTCTGTAGCCATACCCGGCTTTCCCTGTCCGTCGTCATCGACAGCAGATTATTGCTCTCCTCCCTGAGTTCCCCTATCAGTTTATAAGGATCTTTTAATGTCCCATCCTCCTCAATGGTATCAAAGGTGACATTGCTGACCACCAGTTTATATAGGCTCTCATCCATCTCCTCCTTAAAATTCATATTATAATTATTCGCAAGCGTCATACTGCTTACGATCTGGTCATAGGCGCGGCTGTAGTTTAACAGCGATATAATCAGATAGATCGTGATATAAAGAATAGGTACCATTGCTACAAGTACCAGTATAATCAGTTTATTCTTTAAAGGGTATTTTATCTTTTCCGTTGTCATAGTATATTCCCTGTTGTTTATCCGCCTCATCGGTTATCCGCAAAAACAGTTTCGTATTTTCTCTTATTTTATCAGGCGTTTTCTCCGAATGCAACCTTGAGCACAGGCCGAAACACAAAATGCTCCGATCGTTATCCGACCGGAGCACCATAAAAGTCTCTTTTTGTTTTCTATTTTGCTGTTTTCTTTTTTTCCGACACTACATTCACAATCATAACAAGTATAAGTACAAGTCCCCATATCAGATTTTTATAGTAATCCGAAATATTCCGGAACAGGGCAAATCCGGAAGAGAGCATCTGCAATATAATAACAGCAATTACCATACCGCACATTTTCCCCTTCCCGCCGTTTGGATTGACACCCGCCAACACGCAGATCAGAATAGAAGGCGTCAAGTACGATTTTCCAAAATCCGACCTGGCAGAATTAAAATGTCCGCACATCAAAAGTCCCGAAACCGCCGCCAGCATACCGCTTACCATATATGTCATTGTCAGAATTTTTTTATTATCCATCCCCGAATATTTAAATGCGTCTTTATTGGAGCCAATCATATATATTTTAAATCCCAGCGCGGTCTTGTTTAGCAGAAATGCAATCACCCCGGCACAGGCCGCAAATATAAGTGTTGTGCTTGGAATCACTCCGAAAACTCTGTAATTTACAACCTCGTTTAAAATGGGCGGCAGCTCTTTTACGGAAGATCCGTTTGTGATACCCACCGCCAGTCCCAGGATAATATCCGATGCGCCCAGCGTGGCTACCATAGCCGGTATGCCGATTCTCGCAATCAGAGATCCGGTAAAAATACCACACATAGCTCCCATCGCTAGACTGCACAATAAAATTACCAGCAATACGAATATCTGTGTTGCCAGGGATGCATCTGCCGGCATTATCATTTTCAGCAGCATACAGCTTAATATGCCTGTCAGATCGGCTACTGCCACCACGCTCAGATCGATCCCGCCGCTGATCATGGCGAGCATCATGCCAAGCGCCAGCACTCCCATCTCAGGAAACAGATATGCCACAAGCTGCATCTGGTTCAACGAGAAAAACTGTCCTTTTGTCGCTATTGTCAAAACCAGCAGAGACAGAAACAGCATAAGCAGTAATTTGACATTGTTAGATTCTTTCTGAATATAGTTCGTTATTCTATTCATCCGCTGCCTCCTTCCCGTCCCCGCAAATTAATATATTGGAAGTCACTTTTCTTTCTGCCGCCGTCATTTTATAAGCGGAAGTACTTACACCGACTATAATCAATACTCCTGTCATAAGTTTGCTCCAGTTTGTGGGTATTCCCAGAAGGATCAGATTATTTGAAATCAGTTTCATCAAAAGAACCCCCAGAAAAGTTCCGGTTACACTTCCGCTTCCTCCCGCAATGCTGGCGCCTCCCAATACCACCGCGGCAATAATCGTCATTTCATACCCATCAAAAAAGTTAATCTGGCACATGCCGGATAATGACACTTGTGTCAGTCCTGTAATCCCGCCGATAAAACCGCAGAACGTGAATACAAAGATCTTAATGCCTGAAACATGAAAGCCGACTCTCTTAGCAGCAACCGGATCGCCTCCCACCGCGTAAATGCCTCTCCCTAACATGGTAAATTTCATAATAAATCCAACCAGAAGCAATGTTGCAATAAGCAGGAAGATACTGACCGGCATGGAACTTCCAAGATTAGTAGACGCGCTTCTGACAGAAAACAGATTCGTTGCCGCCATATCCGCAAGGGGCTCCGGCAGTACCGAAATCACACTGCTCTTTAATACCCCCTGTGTAAATCCCAGATAAATTGTGCATGTCCCCAATGTGATGATCAATGTCGGCAGTTTTAACCATGCGGCAAGAATACCATTGATCAGTCCAAGCAGCATACCCATCAGCCCTGCAAGCAAAAAACCAAATATTACCGGTCCCTCATAATGCATCATCTGAAACAGTTTCGTCACCCCAAACATACAGAGCATTGCCGTATAGGGAAAGGACACATCTATATTTCCGGAGGCAATAACCATAAACAGCCCGGAAGCCATCATCCCCGGAACAATCAGGCTCCTTACCAGGTCAACCAGGTTATTTGCCGTAAAAAACTGTCCGCTTGTTATATGAATTGCGAAAGACAATACGATGATAATGGCAGCAACATAACATTCATTGTGTTTTAACAGTTCTTTTATTTTCATACCGCTTCCGCCTCCTTTTCTTCCGTAATCAGTGCCTGCAAACGGGAACTGTCCAGATCCGTATTTTTATATTCTCCGGTTATGCGTCCGCTCTTAATGATCAAAATGCGGTTGCAGTTCATCAAAACTTCGCTGATATCATCGGATATCAACAGGATCGCCATCTTTTTTTGTCCTGCAAGATCCCTCAGATAATGATGAATATCATATTTTGCCCCGATATCCACACCGACTGTCGGCCCATTTAAGATAAGTACTTTAGGTTCTGTCTCCAGCCATTTACCAAGTACAACCTTCTGTTGGTTTCCGCCGGATAAAGTCTGAATACCGTCCTTTAATTCGTGAAGTTTAATTCCTAAATCTTCCACCCATTTTCTGCTGTCTGCGCTACCTTTTTTAAAATCCACTACTCTGCTTTTCTTTCTCAGCCGGTCAATGTTGGAAACAATCATATTATTTTCTATGGACTGCGTCAGAAAAAGACCTTCTGTCAGCCGATCTTCCGGTACATAGGCTATTTTCTGCCGCAGGGCGTCCATCGGTGATCTCAGAGAAATCTCTTTGCCTTCGATATATATTTTTCCGGCATCCGCCATATACATGCCGAAAAGTGTTTTCGCCAGTTCCGTTCTCCCCGATCCCAGCAGTCCGGTTATTCCCAATATCTCACCGGGATGAATGTCAAAGCTGATCTGTTCAAAACCGTTTTTCAGACAAAGGCCTTCCACGCGGAAAAGAGATTTTTCCATATCTGCATTTTCTGCGGTAAAGTATTCTTCCTTTATTTTTCTCCCTGTCATATAATAAACAAACTGTTCATCCGTAACCCCTTTTGCCGCCTTGGAAGTTATCAGTTTCCCATTTCTGAACACCGTAAACTGATCCGCAATCTCAAATACTTCATCCAGCTTATGGCTGACAAACAAAATGGAAATCCCTTCACTCTGAAGCTGTCGGATTACCTTAAATAATTTATCTACTTCCCTTCTTGTCAAAGCCGAGGTTGGCTCATCCATAATAATCAGTTTTGAATGATATAGAATGGAACGCGCAATGGCTATCAACTGTTTATCCGCTACGGACAGTTTTCCAACCGTCGCATGCAGCGGAATATCAATTCCGATATGATCCAGCGATTTCTTTGCTATTTTCTTTACACTCTTCCAGTCTACCAGTTTCTTTTTATTATAAAGTTCAAAATTCATGGCAATATTTTCCGCCACCGTTAAATTGGGAAAGATAGACATATCCTGGTAAATCACCTGTATACCCATCTGAATTGACTGATTGATTTCCAGCGAAGAATATATTTTTCCCTCGAAACATATCTCTCCGCCGTCCGGTTTATAAAAACCTGATATTATTTTGATCAGTGTTGACTTGCCGCAGCCGTTTTCTCCGACCAGACAATGAATTTCCCCCTTATTGATTGTCAGTCCCACTTTATCGAGCGCCTTGACACCGCCAAAATGTTTGGACACTTCTTTTATTTCCAGCAATACCTCACTCATCCCATTTCCGCCTTTATTTATGAATATTGCCTGCACATCTTTTCATTGTCGGAAAAGGTATGCAGGCATTTTGTCATAGACTACCGTTATCAGAACTGGTAATCCGCCATATTCTCTTTATTAATGATAAGAACCGCGCTGCCACTGATATCTGTCCCGTTTACATTCACATTGTTATAGCCATCGATCCCAAGATCAAGCCCTGTCTGAATCTGATCCGCCTCACCGTTTAAAATCATCACTGCCAGTTCACACATTGCCTTACCGGAAAGAGCCGGATCCCAACACAGAACACACGGATTAGAACCGGATTCCAGATAGGGACCGGATACGGAAGGAACACCTGTGCCTACCGCAAACATACTGCCGGTCATACCGAGCTCATCAATTGCCTTGGCAGCTCCCGGAGGATCATAACTGGACGCCCCTATAAATCCCTTGATATCAGGATATTTCTTAATGATCTCTTTTACCTTATTGTAAGCCATATCCATATTATCCTCACATTCAATACGTTCTTCCGGTATTAACTGCATGTTTGGATATGCCTCTTTCTGATGCGCCACCGCGGCATCCATCCACTGATTATGAGAGGTGGAGGAAAGAAATGCCACCATGGTTACATAACTGCCTTCTTCCCCCATGGATTTTGCCAGCTCGTCCATCATAGCCTCACCATACTCCTGATTGTTAAAGGCTTCCAGATCATAATCACAGGCATCGAATCCTTCTGCTTCATGGGTAATAACTATGATTCCCTTTTCTCTTGCCCTGGAAAGAACGGGTTTACATGCTTCCGGATCAATGGGAACCACGCAGAGCGCATCAATATCCTGTTCCACCAGGTTTTCCAGCACCTGTATCTGTTCTGCGGAATCCGTCTTGGAAGGGCCTTTTACATAAGCGTTATGCCCTGTTTCCTGTGCATACTCATCCACCCCCACCTGATGTCTGAGGCACCAGGGATCTGACATATCTTTTACCACCGTTGCAATTGTGTAAGACTCCTCTTCCCTGCCCGTACTCTCTTCCTCAGCCGGCGGTATCTCTCCATCTTCCGCCGCCGATGCCTCAGACGCAGTTTCTGCCTCAGCTTCCTGTGAGGTATTTCCGCACCCGACCATAGCCGCTGTTACCGCAATACATAATAATAGTGAAAGTAACTTCTTTTTCATAGTGACCTCCTTCTTGTTGTATAATTTACTCATGGCGCTTTTTTCCCTTTCTGAGCTCTTTCAAATATTTCATAAAAGAGTCATCCCTTCCAAACGCGTCATGCAGTTTCCTGTAGCAGGCATAAACTTTATCATATGCCTCCGCCTTTTCCATATTTGGATGATATATAATCCGTTCTTTCGGAATCAGTCTTTCCGAAGCTTCCTCAAAATTTTTACATCCCTGTTCCGAATATTCCGATCCTGCTGCCACCGCCGCGCAGACAGCGGCTCCCCGGGCAGGTACATTCTCAAACAACGGAACAATTATATCACTTTGAAAAACATCCGCGCACATCTGCATAATCCATGGACTTTTTCCCGCAATTCCTCCCACCGCGTAAATATCACTGATTATCACACCATGAGATTCGTAATTCTCGAGAATCCTTCTCGAACCGAATATATTGGCTTCTACCAGAGCTCTGTATATTTCTTCCGGTCTGCTCTCCAATGTCAGTCCCACGACCATACCAGACAGGTTATAATTGGATAAAATGCTTCTGTTTCCGTTAAACCAATCCAGGGCCACCAGCCCGCTCTCTCCGGGATACAACTTTTCCGCCATCCCGCCGAGAAATTCCAATATACTCTTTCCTTCTTCTTTTGCCCTTTCCTCATATGTTTTCGGAACGCAGTTTTCAGCAAACCAGGAAAAAATATCTCCTGTTGCCGGCTGCCCGGATTCATATCCGTATAACCCTGGCACCATCCCATCCGCCGCAACGGAGCACACACCGTCAAAAGAATGAAATTTCCGGTACATCATCTGATGACAGGTGGATGTTCCCATAACAAGCATCATGCTGCCGCTTTTGATAACCCCTGCTCCGCAGCCTGCCACTGCGCCGTCGCTGTGTCCCGCCGCGACAACTGCTTTTGTTGTAATTCCAAGCAGCCTGCTCATCTTTAGCGTTACATGTCCCGCACTATCACCTACGGTTACAATCCTGCCGGAAAGTTTTGTCTCAGCTACGTCTTCCATCATCGTATCCAGCGCCCTCGCAAAAGCTCTGTCTGGGTAGCCTTTTCCTTCCACCCAGAAGGCATTTACGCCCAGTATCCCTTTATTTCTTGTATTTTCTCCGGTCAGCAGCATAACAATATAATCTACCGCTTCCATAAAATAGTCCGCCTCCCGGTAAACTTCCGGAGCCTCTTTCACTACCTGCAAAATTTTAGGATATACCCATTCCGACGAAACGGAGTTTCCGAAATATTCTTTCAGCCAGGTCGTTTTTTCTTTGGCATATTCCTCTATCTGTTCCGCATAGCGCTGGGCACCATGATGCTTCCATAATTTTGGCCATGCATTGGGAATATCGCGGAATTTTTCCAGTTTACAGAGCGGTGTACCATCCTTTTTTACAGGAAGCAATGTACAGCTTGTAAAATCCGTCCCCACCCCAATCACATCCTCCGGAGATATCCCGGCTTCCCGGATCATGGTTTTTGAGACAATACTCATACTTTCCACCCAGTCATCCGGGTTCTGCAAAAACCATTCCTTTTCAAGAGATATCCGTTTATGCTTCATTGTTCCTGCAATCACACCGTCTTTGTATGAGTGTTCCGCCGTCGCTTTCAAACTTCCGTCTGCGAGATCTATCAGAACACCCCTGCACGAGAGAGTTCCAAAATCAAAGCCCAATACATATTT
The DNA here is from genome assembly GCA_022799355.1 of Lachnospiraceae bacterium. GTDB lineage: Bacteria > Bacillota > Clostridia > Lachnospirales > Lachnospiraceae > 1XD8-76. Next base: position 24,984 of record JAAWOG010000009.1, read on the forward strand.
ACTCATTTTCATCCCTACCAGTCTGCTCATACAATTCTCTGTCAACAATAACAACCGCATCCCTGCATACTTTCAGAATACTGCAGGGCAACATGGGATCTATTTTATCATCCTCAAGCAACCTGCAAACAGCATCCGCCTTTGCTTTCCCGCTGGCAATTAATACTACTTTTTCGGCATTTACAATACCGGACATTCCCATTGTAACGGCCCTTCCCGGCACATCGGACTCTTTTTCAAAAAACCGGGCATTCGCTTTTATCGTCTCTTCCTCCAGCTTCACGAGATGTGTTCCCGCCCAAAACACTTCATCCGGCTCATTAAACCCGATATGTCCGTTATTCCCTATACCAAGCACAAGGATATCTATGGGGTTTTCCTCCAGAAAATCATCATAACGTTTTATCTGTTCTTCCATATCTCCGGCGCCGTCCACCAACATAATATTTTCTTCTTTCAGGTTCACTTCGGAGAACAGATGTTTATCCATAAAATATCCGAAACTCTGTTCATGGCTTCTTGAAAGCCCCTCATATTCGTCCAGGTTTATTGTGTGAATCTTGGAAAAATCTAATTTTCCGGCCTTATAGTCCTGCACTAGGTATCGATACAGCCCTACCGGGGAACTACCCGTTGCAAGCCCTAAGACCGCATCCGGCTTTTTCGTGATCACCTCCTCAAACATATCTGCCAGCACGCGGCTGCTTTCTTCATAGCTTTCCGTTACGATCAGCTTCATTCTTTTTCCTCTCTGTTTTCAATCAGCTCTCTTCCGCTAACATGGCTCCCACACCGCCTGCCGGATGCACCTGTTTAAAATACTCTTTATCGATTCCGTTATAGAGCATACAACCTATGGAAACAGCGTCAAACAGTGCAAATACCGCTGTGACGGATGTTGTGGATAAACACTGATAGGGACAAGCTTCCTGACCGGTATTCAGGATCAGGTTCAGATCACTCTCCCGGGCAATCGGAGAATCAGGATTTTCCGTCACCGTAATAATTTTAGCGCCTCTTGCTTTTGCCACCGGAATTAGACTGATCATTTCCGTCGTTTTTCCGCCCTTGGATATAATAATTACAATATCACCCGGGCGAATCATGCCGTAATCTCCATGAGGCGCATCCGCCGGATTTAAAAACTGGGAAGCGCGGTCCACGCAGTTAAATACCTGGGAAACCTTTTTGGCACAGGCACCTGATGTCCCACAGCCGGTAGTGATAATCCTGCCACTGCATTCTGCAATCATCCTCACGGCTTTAATATAGTTCTCCCGGTCAACGGTACAGGCAAGCTTTGCCACTGCATCCGCTTCGTTTGCAAATGTATGTAGTGCGCTTTCATAAATTTTTTCTTCTGATATCATCTTAAGCTTCTCCTCTGAAATTTCTTACAACTGCCATAAACTCTTTTACACGATTCATATCTACCTGGTTTTCAAACTTTCCTTCATATTTAAAGGTTGTTGCCACTACCGCTCCATCCGCGATGCCAAGAAGGCCTTCTATCGTTTCTTTTCTGCATCCTGTATTGGCAAGCACTACTGTGTCCGGCACTTCCTCTTTTACTTCTCTCAACATCGTCATATCGGTGGGAGAACCTGCCGTCAGTCCCGAAACACACAAAGCATCAGGCCTGCAGTTAAAGACGGTCGATTTTGCGATCTGCTTCAAATCACGATCCGCCAGGTATCTTGCCGCTTCCGGCACAATATTAAACAAAAGCCTGACATTTTCGGCTCCTATCTCATGTTGATGCCGCACCACATCTCCGCAGTTTGTATTCCAAAGTCCAAAATCACTGGCATACACTCCCGTAAAGATTTCACGGATAAATTTTGCATCTACGGCGACCGCCAAATCCAGAGACGCTTTCGGATCCCACAATACATTTACACCATAAGGTACGGAAATGTATGGTTTTAATTCTCCGATAATCCTTGCCATGGAAGCTACGGTTTCCCTTCTGACTTCCGTCAGGTAAGGCAGGCTGTATTCATTACTAAACATAATGGCATCTACCCCACCCTCCTGAAGCGCCTCCAGATCCTCCTTCGCTTTTTCAACTATCCATTTCATTCCTTTTTCCTTATTATACCCCGGATCTCCTGGCATTGCCTGTAAATGCAGCATGGAAATAATTGCCTTTTCTCTGCCCACAACTTCTTTTAACCAGCTCATGTCTCTCCTTTCTTCCACTCAGCCTTTTCTTTTTCTTTCATGAAATAATATTATCACCATTTGCAATATTTTGCAATAGTTATTTGATATATTTTGCAATAATTATCATCTAAACTAAAACTATATTTCAAATTATTGCTTATTATTTCAAATTGTTTAATTACATATGTTTTGCAGTTTATCTCCGGATACACAAAAAAGCTGCGCCTATCATCAGCACAGCTTCTTTGCTTTTTATATTTTATGGTTAAATTCATACCAGGATCAAACGGGAGACCTTCTTTTCCAATATCTCCTTTACGTCATCGCTGACGCCCGTGTCCGTAATGATCGTATCGAACTCTTCTATATCGCATACTTTCGTGAGCGCTTTACGGTTAAATTTTGTATGGTCACTCAAAAGAACCCTGCTTTCTCCACAGGCTATAATACTTCTTTTGATACCGATCTCCACAAAATTACTGTTGAAAACTCCGTCTTTTGGATTAATGGCATCCGCTCCAAGGAAAGCGATATCCACACTTAATTTTCGGGTTGTTTCCTCCGCAATAGGTCCCACTAATACACTGTAACCATCTCTTCTGGTTCCCCCCGTTACCACTAAATTAGAAGTTGCATCCAGCTTTATTCTATATGCAATATCCAGATTATGTGTAACAACCGTAAGATTCTGAAATGCCTGAAGTTGTTTTGCAAGCAACAGAGTAGTTGTTCCTGAATCCAGAAAAATACTGTAACCATCCCTGACCATCTTTGCCGCTTCCGTCGCAATTTTAGTCTTCTCCGGAATCATCACCTTCATTTTCTCACCATGTACTTTTTCAAGGCTTGTGCCTCTCTCCCGCTCCAGTACCGCTCCGCCGTGCGTTCTCTCCAAAAGTCCTGTTGCAGCCATGTCGTCCAGATCCCGTCTGGCTGTCGCCTCCGATACCCCACATAATACGGCCGCCTCTTTGATTGTAATACTGCGTTTTGCCGCCAGATAATCCATGATATTCTGCTGTCGCTTGGCTGGTATCGTGGTCATCTGATCCATGATAACGCCTCCTTTTGTTCCCACAATAATCTTTTTTATTTTTTATTTCAGTTTTTTCCATATGGTACCAGCATACCGTGCAGCACATATCTGGCATCTTCAAAATCATACTCACAGGTAGATAACACGACAAATCTGCCGTTCGGATCTGTTTCCACATCCGCCCTGAAATCCGAATTCGCACATGCCGCCCGTATATACTCATCAAACTCCGAACAGGGACTTTGATAAACTGTATAGGCAGCAGATGACGCTTCTGTCATATAACCGCTGAACAGTCTTATTTGATAATTTTGCTCCGGTGTCAGAAGCCACATTACCGGGTGTTCTTCATAATATGCCTGATCTGCCCAGTTCCTGAGTACGGCAAACATAGAACCATTTTTCATATGATGTCCGTAAATGATGGTATTGGAGTCTGCAAAACCCGGTGCATTCAGCGCCTCCACAAAAATGGAACCAGCGCGATTAGCCGCTCTGTCATAAGTATGGCTCAGATAAAAATCGTTATCCGTTCCCTGCAGCACAGGATAATTAAGCTTTGTTCCTTCACAATAAATCCAACCTGCAATCTCCTCATTTATATTCCGCAGCGCCGCAAAATCTATCGTAACCGGTATGGACTCTCTTATCTCTTTTACCCCTGCTTTAAAATCCGCGCCGGATTCCTGCACTGTTGTAAACTCTGCCGCGGATTTTTCGTATAACTCATCTATTTTATGATAGTCCATACCTATATACAAAATAAACGCCGAAGAAAAAAAGAATATCATACATAACACGGCAGTCAGAATACCCGGCATTTTTTTCCGGGAACTGTCATATCTTTTCATATATATTTATTCTTTCTCATTCTCCAGAAGTTCTTTCGCTTTTTCGTATTCCTCAACCGTAACCCCCAGTCCCCGGCATGCCTCCGACAAGTCAATATGAAAATTCCGCATAGCCGAATTAATATTTTTTACCAGCATATCGGATTTTCCTTTCATCAGACCTTCTGCCAAGCCTTTTGCTAAACCTTTTGCTAAACCTTTTGCTAAACCTTTCGCTGTTCCTTCGGCAAGTCCCTTTGCAAGGCCTTTCGCTGTTCCTTCGGCAAGTCCCTTTGCAAGGCCTTTCGCCGTCCCTTCCTCAAATCCTCTCTCCGCCGCCGACTCCTTAGCTATCTCCAATGCAAGCTCCGCATCATACTCCAGCAAACTCATATGCTTTACCTCCGCTTTTTCCTTCTGCAGAAATTCCCTGAGCACATCCTGCTCTATGCACTCATCCACAGCTCTGTCCACCGCATGATTTATGGACATTTCCTTTGCATAATTTCTGACCTTATCTACATACTGCATATATTCCCCAAGCGTTTTACACTGCTCCTTCAAGTCTTCATTGAATCCTTTGTTAATATTCAATACCTGTACCCGCAACTCAAGTTCCGGAGTCTCTTCCCTGACGAGAAATGCATCTGACAGCTTTAATTCCCGGCACTCGGCACACGTTTTCGTTCCGTTATAAAATACCATAAAATGCGGCGTTGCTATCTTTGTCAGTTTCTCCTCATATAATTTCCTCCGCCCCACCAGCTTACTGTACTCCGATGAAATATAGAGCAGAAACCTCAGCGGCATATTATAGTTGATTGTGGACTGATGCTCAAATAAATACAATCCGAAATCAACAACAAACGCCAGATCATTTTTCATCCCCATATAAGTAGAGCTTTCCAATGTGACGATCTCCAGCTCCTCAGGATTCGTATAATGTTTTCCGCTTACGGCATTATATAATCCCAGAAGCCTTTTCTTGTCTTTGAAAAGCATCCGAAATACCGTATCCTTATAATGGGTATTCGCGTTTACTCCCTTGTCTTTTGTGTTCTTTTTCTTACTCACGTTTCCTCCTTCCGGGATTTCGGAAGGAAAAACATGCCAAAAACCATTTATCCGTTTCCTTCAAAATCCCATGCAATTTTTAATAGTTGAAATAAAAAGCACAGGTCTCATTTGAAGTCAGACAGGAATGATTTCCTTAGATCATGGCACAGCCATAAGAAATTCAAAGAATATATGCTTTTGAAAATAGTCTAACAGAATTTTCCAAATTTTGCAAGTATCTATATACTTATTATATTAAAAGAGATGATTCTACAAAAATTCGAGGATAAAGCCTGAGTTTTCGCGGGATCATCTCTTTTTCATATACGGGGAAACAGGCTCGGAATCGTCCCCTTTTATATTACATATACAAATCTTTCTAAAGGACCGCCCGTATTCTACAGCCTTTTCAGCAGCGCTTCTCTCTGCTCCTCAAATCCCGGTTTCCCAAGCAGCGCAAACATATTTTTCTTATAGCTCTCCACGCCGGGCTGATTAAACGGATTGACTCCCAACATATAGCCCGATACACCGCAGGCAAACTCAAAGAAATAGAAGAGCTGTCCCAGATAAAACTCATTTACTTCCGGAATCTTTACCATAAGGTTCGGTACCTGCCCGTCCGTGTGGGCAAGAATCGTGCCGTTCATCGCAGATTTATTCACAAAATCCACGGTCTGTCCTGCCAGATAGTTCAGCCCGTCAAGGTCCACCGGTTCCTCACCGATGATCAGAGTCTCCCTGCTCTTCTCCACATCGATAACCGTCTCAAACATAATCCTGGCACCGTCCTGGATGAACTGTCCCATGGAATGCAGGTCTGTCGTCAGATCCACGCTGGCAGGGAAAATACCCCTCTGATCCTTCCCTTCAGACTCGCCGTAAAGCTGTTTCCACCACTCGGAAATATAGTGGACTGCCGGCTCATAATTTGCGAGGATCTCAACTTCTTTGCCTTTTCTCAACAGGATATTGCGGATTGCCGCATACTGCAGGGCATCGTTTTCTTCAAAAGCATTATGCAGCGCCGCTTCTCTGCCGCTTGCCGCACCTTCCATCAGTTTATCAATATCCGCACCGGAAACCGCGATCGGGAGCAATCCCACTGCCGTCAGCACAGAGAAACGTCCCCCCACATCATCAGGCACCACGAAGGTCTCATAGCCCTCTTCCGTTGACAGTTTTTTCAGGGCTCCCCTTGCCTTATCGGTAGTAGCATAGATCCTCTTTGCCGCTTCCTCCTTGCCATATTTCTTTTCGCACATCTCCTTAAAGATACGGAACGCGATAGCAGGCTCTGTGGTTGTACCGGACTTGGAGATGATATTGATGGAGAAATCCCGGTCCCCAATCACATCCATTAAATCTTTCAGGTAAGTGGAACTGATGGAATTACCGCAGAAATAAATTTCCGGCGTCTTTCTGACAGACTTATCTACAATATTATAGAAGCTGTGACGCAAAAACTCGATAGCCGCCCTCGCCCCGAGGTAGGAACCACCGATACCGATTACCAGAAGTACTTCCGAATCACTTTGGATCTTCTCTGCCGCCTTTTTAATCCTGGAAAACTCTTCTTTATCATAGTTTACAGGAAGGTCGATCCAGCCCAGAAAATCATTTCCCGCTCCGGTTCTGCTGGCCAGAACTTCTTTTGCATCCAATACGGGCTTTTTTATATTTTCTACTTCATGCTCCGCAATAAAGGGTGCCGCCTTAGAATAGTCAAACGTTACTTTACTCATTTTTTTACTCCTTTGCTCATTTTTTACCGGTTTCATTTTAAAAAGTCAGACAGACGCCGGTTTTCCTGGTAATAGTTTAACAAAGAACCTGTTTTCTTTCAATAGAATTTCCATAATTCCATCAAAAGTCCTTCCAGTTCTTCCACTTCTTCCGGCGCAAGCTTCTTTTCCATTTCCTTCTTTTTATGGGCAGCAAAATCCGCTATCTCCGCAGACTTTTGTTCGGCTTCTTTCACTTCTTCCTCCGGTCCATCATTTCCTTCTCGCACATCTCTTTTACCCGCCTCTGCTTTCGCTTCCAGTTCATCCAGTCTCTCCTGCTCCTTTTTTGACTGGGGAATGCGCACACTGATATTGTTTTCCAGATAATCAATCAGGTTCGTTTTCAAAACCTCCTTCTTCCCTTTGATATCCACCGCCGCAGAAATCGCAAAGTAAGCATAGAGCATCACAAAGGAGAGTATGTAAAATGCAAGAATTTCTCCTACCGTCTTTTCCCTTATGATTGCCCTGCAGGCGCCCGCCCCCGCCAGAAAAACACTGAGCAGAAGAAGCTGGCCGCCAAGATGATGCAGACTTTCTACAGGAAGCGCCCCCAGTCTGATTCCATGTATGAACTTGTCCACAAAAACAGGGATATTCGCCACTTTTTCATGCAGCTCATAACGGTTTGTAAATTTTAATTTACAGGCTTTCAGCATTTTATTTTCCGTGGATGACATATTATATGTCTCTTTTATCATATTTTGGTAAAGAAAACCTATTATGACCTGGCATAACAGGCTGAAAATAAACAATACTAATATTGCACCGACAAGTATTTTATGTTCTGTAAAAAAACTTTCCATTTTACGGACTCCCTTCTCTTGTTTTGGTAATTTTCAGTATAATCCCAAAAAAGCATTTCCCTCAACAAGAGAATCTCGTCAGAATTTTACGAAATGTGACAGCTTTTTCCTTCTTTCTCTGGAAAGTAACTTTTTTTTCTGTTATAATTCTTTTTTAATAAAGGAGTTTGTCGATGAAAAATCGATCAGATCCGCCGAAGGGTTCCTTTTCGGGAGAACAAAAGGCGGATGGCCTAAAGTACAGAAGGGAGAGAGGAATATGCATTACACACCATCAGGAGTTTGTTCCAGAGGGATCGATTTTGAGCTGGAAAACGGTATTGTAAAAGATGTCCGCTTTACCGGCGGCTGCAGCGGAAATACACAGGGGGTAGCGGCCCTCATCCAGGGAATGCCTGCGGAAGAAGCCATCAGGAGACTCAAAGGATTAAAATGCGGCTACAGGCCCACTTCCTGCCCGGATCAGTTGGCAAAAGCATTAGAAGCAGCACTTGTCAGTCAGTAAATGCGGAGGTCCTTTTCATGTCAAAGAAAATTGTTTTAACAGGTGGCGGAACCGCCGGCCATGTTACGCCAAATATTGCGCTGATCCCGCATCTGAGGGAAGCTGGCTATGAAATTGTTTATATCGGCTCCTACGACGGAATCGAAAAAAGACTGATCTCCGATTTTCCTGAAATTCCGTATCATGGCATCGCAACCGGAAAATTCAGAAGATACCTGGATCTCAAAAATCTTACCGATCCTTTCCGCGTGATAAAAGGATATGCGGAGGCAAAAAAAATCCTGCAGAAAGAAAAACCGGATGTACTGTTCTCCAAGGGTGGTTTTGTCAGCGTTCCCGTTGTCAGGGCGGCAGCCTCTCTGCACATACCCTGTATCATCCACGAATCTGATATGACGCCGGGACTTGCCAATAAACTCTGCATTCCTGTCGCCAGAAAGGTCTGCTGCAACTTTCCGGAAACATTAAAGATGCTGCCGGAGGAAAAAGCGGTGCTGACCGGTTCTCCGATCCGCGAGGAATTATCCGGCGGCAACCGCATCGCCGCATTGGACCTCTGCAAATTTACGGTTTCCAAACCTGTTGTGATGATTATCGGAGGTTCCCTTGGCGCTGCCAGCGTCAATAAAATTGTGCGGGAAGCTTTAGATAAGTTGCTGGAAGATTTTCAGGTGGTTCATATCTGTGGTAAAGACAAGGTGGATAATCTGCTGCTTCATGTCAGCGGCTATAAGCAGTTTGAATATCTGAAAGCCGAATTAAAGGATATGTTTGCAATGGCGGATGTCATCATATCCCGCGCCGGCGCAAACGCAATCTGTGAGCTTCTGGCACTGAAAAAACCGAATCTGCTGGTTCCCCTGCCTGCCGGTTCCAGCCGGGGCGATCAGCTCTTAAATGCCGCCTCTTTCGAATCCCAGGGATACAGTATGGTAATCCAGGAAGATGAACTGACGCCTGAACTGTTGGTGGAGAAGGTACAGGAACTTTATTGTACGCGGCAGATTTATATTGATGCGATGAACAGTTCGATGCAGATGAGTTCTATCAGCAGTATTATGAAACTGATTCAGGGAGAAACTTTGTAAAACGTAGCATATATCCTGTTCAGGCACGTTTTCGCCTGTGAAAAAACGGTATCTCCGTACATTTTGCCGGGATACCGTTTTTATTTGCGGATAAAATCAATATGTAACTATTTTATATTACGCATATATTTTCTATAATCAGAGAACCAGCCTCCAAATGAATCTCAGCCTGAAGGTTTACGGGAAGGGTGATGACCGTCTTTTGTTTATTTTCGTTCTGAAAGACAGCTTCCAGCTTAAAGTTCAGGCGGATACCATCTTTTGTCGTGAACTTTCGCTCCGGAGCGAGGTTCACTTTTTCGTAAGCCGCTTTCTGTTCCGAAGGCAGTTTTATAGAATTACCCAGGGGCTCTTCCAGCAGGTAAAGCCGAAGAGAACCGGTTTCTTCATTGTATTCTGCTTTCAGTTGGTGCAGGATCTGGCTTTCGTAATCATTTGCGGAGAGCAGAGCGGCAGTCCAGGTTTCTTCTTTTGTGGATATTACCCAGAGTTCCCCTGCCTGTTGTTCCGGTTTTGGTTTTTCTTCTCCTGCAGAGGGTACCTGTATATCATTTCCGGAAACGGTATTGGTTGTCTCTTCTTCCATCAGATTATCGCCTGAAATAGTATCTTGCGTTATACTTTCTGCTGTTTCTTCCGTCACAGTTGTTTTGGCAGTATCCTTCGTATTCTCATCCTGCTTTGCGGTTTTTTCATCGGCTGATGTATCAGGTTTTACCGTACCGGAAGTATCCGCCGCATTTTCCGCCGTTTTTGAATTTACGGAACCGGCGGCATTTGCACTGCCCTCTGCTGACGTCTGTTTTGCGGAATCCGAAGTCGTTATCTCTTTCTCTGATGAATCCGCTTCCGTTTTGTCCGGCTCCTTCGTAACATCTTTCGCCGCCGTATCCTCCGGCGATGCTATATCTTCTTTTGAGATCTCCTTTTTTAATACGCTTCCATTATATAAAAGGACAACAATCTCTTCTTCTCCGTCTCCGTCAGCGTCCGTGACCGAAATATCGGGGAGTTTTTTGCTTTCGTTCATATAGATCCAGTCAAAATACTGATACGTATCTTTTACGCGAAGGGCCGTTCCGGTTATTCTTCCATCCTCATGATAACCATAGAGCGAGATATCTTTTTCGGCCACTTCCGCAAGCAGGATTGTCCTTAATTTTTCAGGTTCCTGCGCATATCGATCTTCCATCTCCGGTGCATAAAGCTCCGTAATTTCCTTAAACTTTTCCAGCGTCATATCAGATTTCCATGCATCGAGCCCCTCCGGCACTTCGGAAGGCTCCTGCGATACAGGCTGTTCTGATTCTTCGTTTTCCGAAACAATATCGTTGCCGCTGGCCGCAGGCAATGTCTCAACCGGCGTCTGCTGCGCATCCGGTACCCGTTCGGGCTGTTTGCTGTTCTGCTCATCCAGGGCAATAATGTCGGCCTTATAACTTCTGACGATCACAGCTTTTGCCACGCTCTTAACAACCGGTATCTTCACTACTGTCTCGGCAAATGCATAGGAACTGTTCACCCCTATTGTCAGGCACAGAAACAGGATTGCAGCAACAGAACCCACCACCCTGATTATACGCGCCCGCTGCCTCACTGCTTTTTTACGCCTGTCCGCAGCGATTGTCTCCCGCACCATCAAAAGAAGTTCATCCGGTATCTCTATATCTTCATATTTCAGTTTTTCTTCCCGAAAAGCATCATATTCCATTCCGGCTTTCCCTCTCCGCCTTCTTCAATGATTTACCATATCTTGTCAGAAGCTCTTCATCTTCTTTTTCCAGTTCTTTTCCCAGTTTTTTACATGCGGCATACAATCTGGATTTCACAGTATTTAAGTTGGTATCCGTAATTTCGGCAATCTCTTTTAATGTTTTTTCCTCGAAAAAATGTAACTGGATCACTACCTGCATTTCTGTCGGCAGTTCAGAGATTTTAGAAATAACCTCCAGCTTTGGTTCATAAGCCGGTTCTTCATAGCTTCCCTCCAACAGGTCATTATCCGACTCATCCCATGCTATGTATTTTTTTTCTTTCCGCAGATACATCAGGCTTTCATTGATCACGATCCGGTAAAACCAGCTTGCCATCGCCTCTTTACTCTGCAGTTTTTCATAATTTTCCAACCCTTTACATATGGCATTCTGCACCACATCCAATGCCGCTTCCCTGTTTTTCACATAATAATATGCGGCACGGTAGAACTGGTTCTGGTTCTCCACAATGTGTTTCACCAGCGAGTCATACAGTGCTTTTTTAGACATAGCTGTATTCCTTCCTACTTTCAAGATGCACTTATCTTAAGTTTTGTTTAAATTATTTTAAACTTTTTATTGGCTTTGTATCAAAGTTGTATCATGATCTCCGGAAACGGTATGATTTTCCAAAAAATTCATCCATTCCGCCTCTTTTCCATGAAACACATTTAAATCAATATACTCCTCTTCCCCACTGTAACCCCGGAGCCTTGCCTCACTGTCATACTGCCAGAAAGTCCATTTTCCGGGCATTCCCATATTGGGAGAAAAATAAACATTGCGGATCCAGAGCGGATACTCATCAAAAGCTCCCCTGATATAAGTACTATAGGAACTTTCCGTGGCATAAATCAGCGGCTTTACCCCGTAGTATGCTTCCAGCACATCCAGAAGGCTCTGCAATTCCGCTCTTGTCTCTTCCACATCCGGTTTATTATAAAAGCGATTCCCGTAAAATTCAATATCCACCACCGGAGAAAGCATGCCTTCCTCTTTCGGCACTACCGAAATAAAATGTTCCGCCTGAGCCTCTCCCCTGCTCTCAAAACTGAAAAAATGATAGGCACCTCTTTTTAAATCCGTTTTTCCTGACTGTTCCCAGTTTTCCTCAAACTTTGTATCAATATGGCCGCTGCCTTCCGTCGCTTTGATAAAGGCAAAGTCTATATTTTCATCTGCCAGTACCTTCCAGTCGATATCCCCCTGGTAGTAAGAAACATCCACGCCGCGGACCGGATAGTCTGTTTCTGTGGGATGGTTAATTTTGATTTTCTTCTGATAGATCAATATGCCAAATAATATGGTATTGAGCAGCAATAAAACAACTGCTCCTATCCATAGCTTTTTCTTCATGGTTCCTCACATTCCGCTGCCGGGCAGCCCTGCAATAAAATGGAAGCTCAAAAGCATCCTTTAACATAGTATATGATAATTGCCAGAAACTCAATCCTTCAATGCCAGAAAGAAGATTATTTTCTAAAAATATAATAATTTCATCTACTTTCTAAAAATAAAATAAAACGGCATGAAAGAAATTCTTCCATGCCGCATCTTATATACAAATATTTTAGCCTTCCGGCGCAAACCTGGATCTGTCCTGTCCCTCCGGTCTCGGCTTGATCTCTCCCGCCTTTGTCAGCGCGATCTTTGTCAGTGTCGGACCAAGAAGCTCGTAAATCAGTACCGCAAATAATACAATATTTCTGATAATCGCCCCCTCTTCTCCCAGTTCCTGAGCAACTGTTACGGACATGCCAAGCGCCACGCCCGCCTGAGGCAGAAGTGTAACACCCAGATATTTGCAGATCTGCGGATCACATTTTGTTGCCTTCGCACTGACGGAAGCCCCCAGATATTTACCGGCGGAACGCGCAATAATATAAACCACGCCTATCGCCACCACCGTCAAATTGGTAAATACGCTCAGATCCAGCTCCGCTCCGCTGAGTACAAAAAATACAACAAACAGCGGCGCCGTCCAGTTATCTACACGCCCCATAATATCCGCGGAAAAATCACAGATATTACAAAAGACCGTACCCAGCATCATACATACGAGCAGGCTCGAAAAACCCAGTTCGATCTCCGTTCCCGGTATTTCCATTCTTACCATGGAAAGTGCGACCGTCAGAAGAACAAAGGTGATGGAAATACCCATACGCCTTGTATTGGAATGGAACCATTTTTCCAGCAGCGCAAAGATAATCCCCATTACAAATCCCAGAAGCAATGAACCGATCACCTCCAGCATGGGATTGACAAGCACCGTGATTACGCTGATTGCCGCGCCGGAATAAATGGCCTTCGCAACGCCGAAAGATACCGCAAAAACAACCAGCCCGACGGCATCGTCCAAAGCTACGATCGGAAGAAGAATACTTGTGAGCGGCCCCTTCGCCTTATACTGATTGACAACCATCAATGTTGCCGCCGGAGCCGTTGCCGTCGCGATAGCCCCCAGACAGATACAGGTGGGAATCCCGATACTGCTGCCAAGGTCAAATATGTAATACATCGCGATCAGACTCACATCCACCAGCACCGTTGCCGCCAATGCCTGTACGATAGCTACTATCGTTGCCTGTCTTCCGGTCTTTTTCAGTTCCGCCAGCCTGAACTCGTTTCCGATGGAAAAAGCAATAAATCCAAGTGCCACATCCGAAAGGATGCCGAAGCTTTCCACATCCTCAAAAGTGCGGAATCCGATCCCCAGCCTTCCTATCAGGCTCGGGCCGATCAAAAGCCCTGCTATCAAATAAGCCGTTACCGCAGGAATGCCGAAGTTTCTGAGCGCACGCGTCAGCATCAGTCCCAGGAACATCGCAAAACCCAGCATCAATAATAATGTCGCCGTTTCCGAAATCTGTATCATTTTTTGCCTCCACTGGTCATTTTATTTCTATCGTTTTATTTTGCTTTTTTGACCTTTTTTATCATACTCTTCTCTTATTTAAGTGTCAATATTTTTGTAGAGGCAAATCTTCATTCTTTATCCTCATCCCACAAAACGGTTTTCCCTTCCCGCAGGGACTCTCCCACGCGGATGATCCTCTGGTTTGACGAACCCCTGAAACGGATACCCATATGTTTTAATTCCTGCACAAACTCCCCGTCCACAAGAACATCAAGGCAGGAGAGAAGTTCTTTTGTCTCTTTCCATTCCGTGCACATTCTCCCCAGCACATCGGTCTCAAAAGTATAGCCGGTATAACACCAGATATCCTTTTCGGGCAGTTCTCTCTTTACCCGCCGTATAAACGGCAGAAGTCCCTGCTGATTACTATGCTCCAGAGGTTCGCCTCCAAGCAGTGTCAGCCCTTTTATATAAGCGGGGCGCAGGGCATTCAGCAAACTGTTTTCCGTCTCTTCCGTAAACGGCTTTCCGTAATGAAAATCCCACGTCTCCTCATTAAAACAGTTCTGACATCTGTGGGTGCAGCCGCTGACGAACAAAGTTACCCTGACTCCCGGGCCATTGGCAATATCACAGGTTTTGATTTCCGCATAATGCATGACTGTTCCCTCCTTTTTAAAAACGCGGAAAACAAACCTGTTTTCCGCGCCATTTTCTCTTAAAGATGCAGTACTCTTTCCTTGATTTCCTGCGTTCTTCCCTGATTCCAGTACTGGGTTCCGATATAACCGCAGGTCCTTCTTGCCACGTTCATTTTATCCTGATCCCTGTTTCCGCAGTTGGGGCATTCCCAGATCAGTTTGCCGTGCTTATCCGTGATAATCTGAATCTCTCCGGTATAGCCGCATTTCTGACAATAATCACATTTTGTGTTCAGTTCTGCATACATGATATTTTCATAAATATACTGCATCACGGTCATCACCGCTTCCAGATTATCCTGCATGTTGGGCACTTCCACATAACTGATCGCGCCGCCCGGGGAGAGCGCCTGAAACTGCGCCTCAAATTTCAGTTTTTCAAAAGCGTTAATCTTTTCCGTCACATGAACATGGTAGCTGTTCGTGATATAGTTTTTATCCGTCACGCCGGTAATGACGCCAAACCGCTTCTGCAGTGCCTTCGCAAATTTATAGGTAGTGGATTCCAGCGGCGTTCCATATAAACTGAAATCAATATTGGATTCCTCTTTCCACTTTTTACATGCCGCATTCAGCCGCTCCATCACCTCAAGGGCAAAAGGCGTCGCCGTCGGATCCGTGTGGGAACGTCCCGTCATATAGCGCGTACATTCGCACAGTCCGGCATAACCCAGGGAAATCGTGGAATAACCGTTATATAACAGTTTATCGATCGTCTCTCCCTTCTTCAGCCTTGCCAGCGCCCCGTTCTGCCAGAGAATCGGCGCCACATCGGAGGGTGTCCCCTTGAGCCTTTCATGCCGGCACATCAGAGCCTTGTGGCAGAGCGCCAGTCTCTCCTCCATGATATTCCAGAACTTTTCCTTATCGCCGCCCGATGTGCAGGCCGCATCTACCAGGTTCAGCGTAACAACGCCCTGATTGAACCTTCCGTAATATTTATGCCTGTTCGGATCATAATTTCCCGCGTTTGCCAGATTTCCGACATTCTCATCCGTAAACCTGTCCGGCGTCAGAAAGCTTCTGCAGCCCATGCAGACATACACGTCGCCCTTTAACTCCAGCATTACCTTTTCGGAAATATAATCGGGCACCATCCTCTTTGCCGTACATTTTGCGGCAAGTTTGGTCAGATACCAGTATTTACTGTTCTCATGGATATTATCCTCTTCCAGCACATAGATCAGTTTCGGGAACGCCGGCGTGATAAACACACCCTTTTCATTCTTCACACCCTTGATCCGCTGGTTCAGCATCTCCTCAATAATCGCCGCGAGGTCATCCCTTGTCTGTCCCTCCGGCACTTCGTCCAGATACATAAAGACCGTGATAAACGGCGCCTGTCCGTTAGTGGTCATCAGTGTGATCACCTGATACTGGATCATCTGCACGCCCCGGTTGATCTCCTCCTTCACGCGCATTTCCGCAATCTGGTTGATCTTCTCCTCATCCATCGGAAGATCCGCACGGTCAAATTCCAGCCTTACCTGCTTTCTGAGCTTTTCACGGCTCACCTGCACAAAAGGCGCAAGGTGGGATAACGAGATGCTCTGCCCGCCGTACTGAGAACTGGCAATCTGCGCGATCGCCTGTGTCGCTATATTACATGCCGTGGAAAAACTCTTTGGCTTGTCGATCATTGTCTCGCTGATCACCGTGCTGTTCTGCAACATATCCTCTAAATTGACAAGACAGCAGTTGTGCATATGCTGCGCAAAATAATCCGCATCATGAAAATGGATTATGCCCTTCTCATGGGCTTCCACAATATCAGCCGGCAGTAAAAACCGCTTTGTGATATCTTTGCTGACTTCTCCCGCCATATAATCCCGCTGTACGCTGTTCACGGTGGGATTCTTATTGGAGTTTTCCTGTTTTACCTCCTCGTTGCTGCACTCTAAAAGGCTTAAGATCTGCTCGTCAGTGGAATTTGCCTTCCTGACAAGCGCCCTTCTGTAACGGTAGGTGATATAACTTCTGGCCACGGTAAACGCACGCTGGTTCATGATCTCGTTCTCCACCATATCCTGGATCTCTTCCACCGAAAGAGAACGGTTCATCTTCTCACACCGGCGGATCATGTTGTCCGCGATGACATCGATCTGCCGATCCGTCATTTTATCGGCATCCACCACGCTGTTGTTTGCTTTTCTTACCGCTGCAATGATCTTGGAAATATCATAGGCTACTTCCTGGCCGCTTCTTTTAATAATTTTCATACTCTGCTTTTATCCTTTTTCCGCCCGTTTTTTCTGAAAACTCTGCGCCGGGCTTCCCCGCAGTGTTCACCTGTTAAGAAACGCCCCAATCCTTATTTTGAGGCGTCTACCATATATTGTATCACTGTTTTACACCTTGTCAAGATTTTGTAGCCCAGAATACTTCCTTAAAATCAGATAATAAATTTAGGACATTTGCACAAAGTCATGATAAAAGCAGGTATCCCAGGTCCGGGTACCTGCTTTTTTCATGACGGACAATAAAAAGTTCTCAAAACGTGCTTTCTGTTATTTATTGCCGTCCGCTATTTTCCGCAGATTATTTTATATGTTCCACTGCCGCCCGCTCAACCGCCAGTCCCTCGTTGTAGCGTTCCATAAATTTCTCAAAACCTGCCACATCCGCAGCATCCGGCTCCAACACGTACGCTTCTGACTCTCCGAACACTTTCTTCTCCAGATAAGCGCCCAGGTCCTCACCCTCTTCTTTCCGGACCATATAGGATGCAAGAAGAGCCATTCCCCATGCACCGCCCTCACCGGCCGTTTCCATAACGGATACCGGCGTATTTGTCGCTGCCGCAAGATAACTCTGTGCCACGCCTTTTGTCTTAAACAGCCCGCCGTGTCCCTGCAGTTTATCAAGAGTTACCCCTTCCTGTTTTGCCAGAATGTCAAAGCCGACCTTCAATGCGCCCATTGTCGTATAGAGGTTTGCACGCATAAAGTTTGCCAGATGAAATCTGCTGTCGGGCTTTCTCACCAGCAGAGGCCTTCCCTCGTCAAAACCGGTAATATGCTCTCCCGAATAATAATTGTAAGCCAGCACGTCTCCGCAGTCCTTATCTCCTTCTAAGGATTTGTTGAACAGTACGCCGAACAGTTTCCCCATATCAACTTCCATACCGTAACTCTCGGCAAACTCCTTAAAGATGCCTACCCATGCGTTCAGGTCGGAGGAACAGTTATTGCAGTGCACCATAGCCACCGCATCGCCGCCCGGTGTTGTCACGATATCAAGTTCTTCATAAGGTTTGGAAAGATCGTTCTCCAAAACTGCCATACCGAAAATAGAAGTTCCCGCGGATACATTGCCGGTACGCCTTGCCACGCTGTTCGTTGCCGCCATGCCTGTACCAGCATCGCCCTCCGGCGGACACATCGGTATTCCAGCCTGCAGCGCGCCGGTGGGATCAAGCAGCTTTGCGCCTTCTTCGGTCAGCGCACCCGCATTTTCGCCTGCCACCAGAACTTCCGGCAGAATATCCCCAAGTTTCCAGCCCAGTTCCTTCGGCTCCGTCAGCGCATCAAACTGTGCGATCATATTTTGATTAAACTGCTTCGTCGCGATGTCGATAGGGAACATACCGGAAGCCTCGCCCACGCCGAGTACCTTCCTGCCGCTTAACTTCCAGTGGATATAGCCGGCAAGCGTTGTAAAAAAGACCACATCCGACACATGCTCTTCTTTGTTTAAGATCGCCTGATATAAATGGGCGATACTCCACCTCTGGGGAATATGGAAGCCGAACAGCTCACTCAGTTCCTCGCTTGCCTGCCCGGTAATCGTATTTCTCCACGTCCTGAACGGCACCAGCAGGTTATCTTCTTTGTCAAACGCCATATAACCGTGCATCATACCGGAAAACCCGATTGCCGCATAGCGATTGACCGATACGCCGTATTGTTTTTTTACATCCTCCACAAGGCTCTTATAACAGTCCTGTACACCCGCCCAAACCGCATCCAGCGAGTAGGTCCAGATACCGTCCACAAGCTGATTTTCCCAGTCGTGGCCGCCCGATGCAACGGGCTGGTTTTTCTCATCCACCAGCACCGCTTTGATCCTGGTGGAACCGAACTCTATGCCCAGTACCGCCTTCCCGCTTTCGATCAGTTTTTTTACATTGCCCATAAGATATTCCCTCCATTCTCCATTCACAGTTTTTCCTGATGCATCCGCATTCAAACCGCTGAAATTCAGCCCGGTCAAAAACTGTTTTTATCTTCTTCTATCATAAATCCTGAGAGGAAATCTTACAAGCTATTTTTACCGCTTTCCTTGCCCATTCCTTCATTTTACCGGCATCCGTTTCCGTAAGCCAGCCTTCCGTAGCCTGTTTATCCGTATATTCGTCAAATTTCTCCAGATAGCCCTTGGCACTTCCGTACAGCCTCTCCGTCTTCTCTTTACCAAACCACGCCATTGTGCCGCAGATCCCTTCCGGATCTTCCGGATTGCTTGCCACATAGCCGGCAAGCGGCACATCAACATAGGGGCTCCTCAATCCGCCCTTCGCGTTTCCGTGCTCATCTCTCTCTAAATCATCCCCCCCTCTGGTGAGGGGCGCACATATCTCAGGTGCGGTCCCATCCTCCGCCCACCTGTGCAGTTTTTCCAAAAGGCCGCAGATATAATATTCCACATGCATATCGTTGATATGTTCCAACAGGTTCGGATTCAGATTCGGCGCCTTTCCGCCGGCTCTTTCAATTTCTGACAGTCCTGTCAGTATCGGACAGACGATATCCGTATGGGGTGCCCCGGGTATCTCATAATACCGGCATTTATTTTCCGCGGTATCCGAATTTTCTATCTGCATCCGCATCAGGTTCCCTTCCACAAACAGATTAAACAGATATAGGTCCGCCTCACTGGATATACAGATATAGGGCGTACTGCTCGGATGCATATCGCGTTTTAAAAGCCTCAGATTCCCGATGGTTCCGCTCTGCCGGATACTTCTTTGCACCAGCGCCCCCACAATATTCATATATCCGTCGAAAATACTCTTTCCGTTTTCCCTTTTGGCATATCTGTCAAAATAACTGATATAGGTATTTAGATAGGCGCCGCTCTGGCTCTGCCCCGTCAAGTATATATTATTTACTTTATAGTCCCCCAGGCAGTTTTCCTTATCCCGCCTCAGCAAAAGTCCGAGCTGACTCAGCATATCCCAGAACAGCCCTTCCTCCGTCCCCGGTATCGTTGCCGACTTACTGATCACGGGCGCCGCCACAATCTCGCCGTTTGACCAGTTTAATTCACCGTATCTGTCATAATCAAAATTTTTAAGGCTCAGCACGTTGACCGGCTTGCTCGTGATCCCCACATAAGCATGTCCGTGTTCCATACACCAGAGATAAACCCTGTGCCACAGATCCTCGATATCATATCCCTGGGTAGCATTCATGATATCCACATACACTCTGCCGGAAAACGCCTCTTTTGACGCCGGCCTTCTGACAAGTATCCTGTTTTTATAAGGAAGTTCCCGCTTTACCGCAACAGGCATATCCTTTTCATCCACATCATAGACATTGGCTGTCCCTGTCAGAAAAAATTCCTCCTCCAGATATCCGAAGCTTTCCAGGTCAAGCGGCTCCCGGCAGTATGCCATAGCACAAAACGGATGTGAATCTTCCGTCACTGCGATCGGTCCTTCCACTGCCGGTAACTTATTGATCACACTATAAATCACAGATGCATTATCCATCCTCTTCCTCATTTCCGCGCCCTTTTCCGCGCTTTTTACTTCACATGCCGCTAATGCCCGTACCGATCCGGCGGCCTGACTTAACGGCACGGCTCCTTTACTTAATCGCGGCACGCATAACCGCCTCCTCTGACATCTCCTCCCGGTTAAATTCTCCGGTGATCCTGCCGCCGCTGACAACAAGCACCCTGTCGCTGATCGCAAGCAGTTCCGGCAGATCGGAAGAAACCATCACAATGGATATCCCGCTCTTCACAAGCTCGCCCATCAGGGTATAAATCTCCGCCTTCGCCCCCACATCCACGCCTTTTGTCGGCTCATCCACAAACAGGATTCTCGGAGACTTTACAAGCCATTTTGACAAAACTACTTTCTGCTGGTTTCCTCCCGAAAGCGTATTGACTATGGTGTGGATCGAAGGCGCCTTGATGCGCAGCCTGTCAAACATAGCCTGGCTGCGCCTGTTTTCTTCCTTCACATCCACAAAAGCCCCCTTCACAGGCAGGTCCTTCAAACTTGCCAGATACATATTATCCCGAATGGACAGCATCCAGACAAAACCGTTCAGCTTTCTTTCCTCCGTCACAAACCCGAGCCCTGCTTCTATGGCATCGGAAGGATTTTTGATCGTCGTTTTTTTGCCTTCTATCGATACCTCTTTTGTCACTCCCTTATAAAGCTGGCCGAACACGGCGCCCAGAATCTCACTCCTGCCTGCTCCCACCAGTCCTCCTATGCCCAGAATCTCGCCTTTATTCAGATGAAAACTGACATCATCCACAATATTTTTGCCTTTCATCGTAGGGTGCGGCACGCTCAGATGCTCCACCCGCAGTACTTCGCTGCCGATTGCCACCTTTGCTTTCGGATACAGGTTTTCTATCTTTCGCCCCACCATCTCCTCTATCAGAGTCTCTTCCTCCACCTCGGCTGTTATATGACAGTTTATCGTCTGACCGTCCCGAAGCACAAGCACTCTGTCACAGATCCTGTAAATCTCTTCCATTTTATGAGAAATATAGATACAGGAGATTCCTTTATCTCTGAGCTCCTTTAAAATGCTCATAAGCTGATCGACTTCGCTGTTTGTCAATGCGGATGTGGGCTCATCCAGCACCAGTATCTTCGGCTCTTTTATATAAGCCCTCATCAGCGCCAGCATCTGCATCTGTCCGCTGTTCAGCTTTGCCGCCTTATCCGTGGGCTTTGCATCTATCCCCACACGTTCCAGTATTTCCTTTGTGCCTGCATAAAGCTTTTTAAAATCCACAAGCTTCCCTTTGCCCGGCAGATTTCCCAGATACAGATTTTCGGCTATGCCGGAGCCCATCACCATATTGATCTCCTGATAGATCATTTCTATCCCGTATTTCTGGGCAACCGCAACGTCCGTGAGCTGAATTGCTTTTCCCTCATAAAGAATCTCTCCTTCGTACGTACCATAGGGGTAAGTTCCGCTCAATATTTTCATCAGAGTGGATTTACCGGCTCCGTTTTCCCCGCAAACCCCCAATATCTCTCCCTTTTTAAGCTGCAGCAAAACGCTGTTCAGTGCCAGAACGCCGGGAAACTTTTTCGTCACATTTTTCATTTCCAGTAAATATTCCGCCATGTTTCACCTCACTTCTAAGCAGCGCTGCTGAGTTTCTGCCTGTATTTGTCGATTGCCACGGAAATCAGCAGGATCACACCGAAAATAAGGTTCTGCCAGAAACTGTCCACACGGATCAAAACCAGCCCGTTGCTGATCACCGCCAGAAGCAGACAGCCCAGTATGCTCCCTACCACGGAGCCGCTTCCGCCGAACATGCTCGTCCCGCCGATAATCACCGCCGCCATAACGGTAAGTTCCGTTCCTGCCCCCGCCGTTGTCTGGGCGCTGGCAAACCGGGATGCCATCAGTATTCCTGCCAATGCGGCAAAAACAGAGACCAGAATATGTACTTCCCTACGCCGTCTTTTTACCGGTATTCCCGCCAGCCTCGCCGTCTCCGGATTGCCGCCCACCGCAAAGAGCGAACGTCCGTATTTTGTATAGGACAAGATAAGCTGGAAAATAACCGCGATCACAAGGGCAATAATGATCGTGATATATATGCTTCCGAAAATCCTGCCCTGTCCCAATACTTTGAACCCTTCCGTGGCGCCGCTGACCGACATCCCCTTTGTCGTAATGGACACAATACCATTCACGGCATACTGGATGCCAAGTGTTACGATCAATGCCGGAAGTTCGCAGTCCACAATAATCCACGCTTTAAAAACACCCACAAGCGCTCCCGCCAGCAGCCCGATGATAATGCAAAATACTACGGGAACACCTGCCTTCATGGCAAACATACACGCCACGCCGCCTAACGCCGTCACTGCGCCGATTGACAGATCCAAATCCGACGCCACCAGCAAAAAGGTCAGCGCCGCCCCCACGATCAGGTAAAAACTGGTCGTCCTGAAAATATCCATCAGATTGCTGAACGAAATAAAATTAGGATTAACCAGCGTAACCACGATGCACATAATGACCAGCGGAAGCAGTGTTCCAATCTCATTTTTTGTCGCCAGCACCTGAATCCACTTTTTCTTATTCATTATAATGATTATGCTCCTTTCTCAGCCTTCACACTATTTTCCTTTGTTTTAATCGGTTAATCTTTTATCACAACATCAGATTTCCCTTAAAAAAGATGTAACAGCCCAACGCATGGCCGGACTGTTACAACGATTCCCATTCTGTGTCCTTATGTTTATAAAAGTCCGCGCTCTTCCAGAATTTTCAGATGGTCTTCCACGTCATCCTTTTTGATCACGATCGTACCGGAATCATTTGCAAACGCAGGAGCATTTCCTTCTTTGATGTCCTTAATATAATGTACGGATTCATATGCCATCTTATAGAAATCCTGCGCGATCGTGCAATCCAGGGCACCGCTTGTCACATAATTCAGGATCTCCTCGGAATCATCAATACCAACCACGATCAGCTTATCGCTGAGCCCTTCGCTCTCCACATAGTTCGCAATACCCGGGCAGCCATATCCGTCCTGACTCACTACAACATTGAGATCGGGATAGCTCTTGATCAGAGCCGCCAGCTTATCGGAAGCGACAGCCGCATCAGAGTTGCATTCTTCCTGGATCAGTGTGGCATCCGGATATTCCTTTTGAATCGTCTCACAGAATGCTTTATACTGCAGATTCTGCGTCTCCGTCTCTAATGTTGTCTGAATATAGCATGCCGTTACATGGTCGAAAGAAGCGTATTTCTCTTCTTTTAAGTGCGCTAAAACAGTCTCCGCCTGGGTTACGCCCATATTTACGGGATCCGTGCCGATCCAGCAGTCCTGCAGTTCCTCCGTCGTGTAAGTATTACAGGTAACTACCGGTATTTCGGCTTCTTTTGCTTTCGTCAGAACATCCGTTGCCTGATCGCTGTCCAGAATAACCGTGATGATACCGTCCGCTTTGTTTGTCACGGCAGTATCCAGAAGATTGATAACGCCAGCCGTATCATTCGGCGTTGTCGGTGATACATATTGTCCCATCCAGCCCAGCTCAGCCAGCGCGTCCTCAAATCCCTTCTGGGCAGATCCCCAGGCTACGCCGCCTGTCACAATACTGACAAACATAATATCCTGTGATTCTGCCGACGCTTCCGCCTCTGCACCTTCGGCGCTCTCTCCGGGCGCTTCTTCCTGTACTTCCCCCGTCTCTTCCGTACTTTCCTGTGTTTCTGCCTCTTCCGCCGGCGCCTGCGGTTCTTCGGCGCCGTTACCACAGCCGGTGAGAATAAGCGCCGCTGTCAGCAATAAGCCCATTACTTTTTTTAACTTCATGTTTAGACCTCCCTTTCCATCTTTACGCTTTAAGTATTTTTGTTTTTGGTCACGTGACCGATAACAAAAACATATCATTATTTTTCTTATTATGCAACATTATTTATATATTTCTACAATTTTAACAAAAATTATTTTCCTTTTTTGTATGTTTTTACTTTTACCAACTTCTCTTTTTGATTATATTTTAAAATTTATTGAGCACGAGACCAATCCTTTTGACACAAAAATATAACTATGTTAAAATGACATGCACACAGTCCTTTTCACATAACATATCAGTCAGGAGTACATATATGATCACACAGAGTCAGATTGCCGAGATTGCCGGTGTTTCCAGATCTACCGTCGGCAGGGTTCTCAACCACTGCGAAGATGTAAATGAAGAAACCCGCCGGAAAGTCACAGATATCATTGAAAAAATGAACTATCATCCGAACCGCGCCGGAAAAGCCCTTGTCATCAAGCAAAAGCATATTAAGATCGGCTGTATCATCATACAGGCGGATAATCCTTTTTATGCCGAACTCAACAAAGGTATCCAGGAAAAAGCGGAGGAATTTAAGACTTACGGTATTGATGTGATCCTGGAAAGAGTCGTGTTTAAAGCAGAAGAGCAGATCCGTAAAATAGATGAACTGCTTAAGCAAAATATTACCGCTTTAGTCATTCAGCCCACGATCGAAGCGTCTATTGCGGAAAAACTGCGGGAAGTTGAAAATTCCGGTATTCCCATTGTGACCGTAAATACGGACCTTCCCAATTTTCACTCCACCTTCTGCTATGTGGGAAACGACTTTTATCTGTGCGGAAAGACTGCTGCCAATCTGATGGAAATGATTACCGGTGCTTCCTGCCGTATCGGGATCATTACAGGTTTTTCCAACGCAAAATCACACTCCGACAGAATCAATGGATTTCAGGATTATATTCAAAACGTCCCCGGAATGTCCGTTGCCGCCATCGCGGAAAATATGGATGATGAAATGGAGTCTTATTTTGTCACAAAGACCATGCTGAATGAACATCCCGACATCAATGCCATGTTTCTCGTAGCCGGAGGCGTTCACGGCGCCGGCGGCGCCATCAAAAATATACAGGAAGAACAACACCGCAGTATAAAAACGATCTCCTTTGATGATGTTCCTACCACCCGTAAGCTGGTAAAGGACGGCACGATCCAGGCTACGATCTGTCAGCAGCCAATCCGTCAGGGACAGATGGCCCTCTCCGTTCTTTTTGATTATTTCGTGGACGGAAAACTGCCGGATGGCAAACGTCTTTACACGGATATTCAGATAAAGATACCTGCGAATATCGAAACTTAATTCTCCTTGACTTTTTTCCGTCCATTCGATAGTGTTTTTAGTAAGAAGTTTTTATATCGAACCAATCAGCAAAAGGAGCAGAATTATGAATAAAACAGGTATCATAGGAGCAATGGAACTTGAAGTGGCAACCCTAAAAAATTTGATGACGGTAGACACGATCACTACCAAAGCCGGTATGGATTTTTATGACGGCACATTAGAAGGCAGATCCATCGTCGTTGTACGGTGCGGTATCGGCAAAGTAAACGCCGGTATGTGCGTACAGATCCTGGCCGACCTGTTTGGCGTAACCCATATCATCAATACGGGCGTAGCTGGTTCTTTGAACCCAAAACTGGACATCGGCGATATCCTTATCTCCGAAAGCGCGCTACAGCATGACATGGATTCCTCTCCTATCGGCTTCGCCCCCGGCCAGATCCCGGACATTGATGTGCTTGCCTTTCCCGCCGACCGGGCGATGGTTCATACCGCCGTCGCCGCCTGCAGAAAGGTAAACCCCGATATTCATGTGCTCACCGGGCTCGTGGTGACCGGGGATCAGTTTATTTCCAGCAGGGATGCAAAAGAGCGGCTTGTCTCCGTATTTCACGGGGACTGTGCCGAAATGGAGGGTGGAGCAGTCGCGCAGGTTTCCTACTTAAACAGGCTGCCTTTTATCATTATCCGCGCCATCTCCGATAAAGCGGATGATTCCGCAGGAGAAATGGATTTTCCGACTTTTGAAAGACAGGCTGCGGAACATTGCGCGAAGCTGACCGTAGAATTTATCAGAAGTTTTGAACAAGCATAAGTTATTGTAGCTTAAAACCGCCAAAGCAGTTTTTTCGTTTCTGCTTTGGCGGTTTTCGTTATCCGCAGTCCGGTATTTATGCCAGTGTATAACTGTTCAGATATTTCTCCTGCTCCGGTGTCAGAACATCGATCTCTTTGCCGAGGAAAGCCAGCTTTCTCTTCGCCACATCGATATCCACTTCACGCGGCACATCGATCAGTTTTTCCGTCAGTTCGCTTCCATGTTCTACCAGGTACTTGGCAGAGAGCGCCTGAATCGCAAAGCTCATATCCATAATCTCCGCCGGATGTCCGTCGCCTGCCGCCAGATTTACAAGCCTTCCTTCCGCCAGCACAAAGATCCACTGACCGGTGGGAAGCTTATAGCCCATAATATTCTTTCTCTGTTCTCTGGTCTCGAGAGCGATCTCCCGAAGCCGTGCCATATCGATCTCACAGTCAAAATGCCCTGCGTTGCAGAGGATTGCGCCGTCTTTCATTACCGCAAAGTCTTCCTCATCGATTACTTTGTCACAGCCGGTAACCGTCACAAAGAAATCACCTATTTTTGCCGCCTCATTCATCGGCATCACATCAAACCCGTCCATCACCGCTTCGATTGCCTTGATCGGATCGATCTCCGTGACAATAACCCGGGCGCCGAGCCCTTTTGCTCTCATGGCGGTTCCCTTACCGCACCAGCCGTAACCGGCAACTACCACAATCTTTCCTGCCACGATCAGGTTGGTCGTGCGGTTGATCCCGTCCCACACAGACTGTCCCGTGCCATAACGGTTATCAAAGAAATGCTTGCAGTCCGCATTGTTTACCCTTACCATAGGGAACTTTAATTCTCCTGCCTGATTCATTGCTTCCAGACGGATAATACCTGTGGTGGTCTCCTCACAGCCGCCGATAATCGCCGGAATCAGTTCCGGCATTTTTGTATGAACCATATTGACAAGGTCTCCCCCATCATCAATGATGATATTGGGACCTGCTTCCAGTACATGCTGAATATGGGTATCGTATTCCTCCGGTGTGCTGTTATACCATGCATGAACTTCCAGACCGTCCTTTACCAGTGCGGCCGCCACGTCATCCTGCGTGGAAAGGGGATTTGATCCTGTCACATACATATCGGCTCCGCCCGCTTTCAGCACCTTGCAAAGATAAGCTGTCTTAGCCTCGAGATGCACGGAAAGGGCAATCTTTTTTCCGGCAAAAGGCTTCGTCTCCGTAAATTCTTTCTCCAGAGTGCGAAGCAGATCGCAGTTCCGTTTTACCCATTCAATTTTTCTTTCGCCGGATTCGGCTAAATGGATGTCTCTGATTTCACTGTTCATTTTCTTTCCTCCAATAAAATAATGAGATATTCAGCCGAATTTTTATTATAGTGATGGTCGTCTGTCCTGTCATCACTGCCCGCAGAGATATCTTTCTTTATAAAATACCCCTGCATATGAATCAACCGCACACATAAAAACTGTCAAAATATACTTATTTTAGTATTCTTTTTTATCCAGCCCCATGCGGACGATGATCTCATTAATCTTTTTATACACCAGTTCCTCATCCATCGTCAATATCTTTCGGTTTTCCATCGTAATTTTTCCGTCGATGATCACCGTTTCCACTTCGGAACCGTTAGCAGAATAGGAGAGCCCCGCAATCAGATTATTCCGCGGCGTCAAAGACGGCGTATTCAGATTCAGAATAGCAATATCCGCTTTCTTTCCCTCCTCTAAAGAACCGATCTCTCCATCCAGGCCGAGGGCCCTGGCGCCGTTTATTGTGGCAATGCGGATCGTCTCCCCCGCGCTGATACACTGGGGCGTTCTTTTTACCCCTTTATGGATCAGGGCCAGCAGGCTCATCTCATGAAACAGGTTCAGGCTGTTGTTGGAAGCGGCTCCGTCCGTGCCAATACACACATTGATCCCTTTTTCCAGCATCCCGGGAACCGGCGCAAAACCGTTCCCCAGTTTCATGTTGCTGGCCGGATTTGTCACCACACTGACATTCCTTCTCTTTAAAATATCCATGTCCTCTTCCGTGATCTGAACACAGTGTGCCGCCACCGCCGGTACATCAAACAGTCCGTTTTTCTCCGCCATCTCGATCGGTGTGCAGTGGTATTTCTCCCTGATCTGCTCTATTTCACTCTCACTCTCGGAAAGATGCACATGAATCCGCATATTGTTCTTCTTTGCTTCTTCAGACACAATACGCATAAATCCATCGTCACAGGTATAGGGGGCATGAGGTCCCAACATAAACGTAAGCCTGTCGCAATCCGCCGCCGCGTCTCTCTCCTCGTAAGCCTGCTTAAGCCGCATCTGTCCCGCTTCATCATTGCCGCTTCCCACCAGCCCACGGCTGATCACGGCACGCATACCGGATTCCTTTACCGCCCTGGTAGTCTGATGGATATTCATCTGCATATCATTAAAACAGGTCGTGCCGCTCTTCATCATCTCAATAATGGCAAGGCAGGCGCCCCAGTAAGTATCCTCGTCCGTCATCTGCTGCTCAATGGGATCGATCGAGCCGAACAGCCAGTCCATGAAACTTAAATCATCCGCCACATTCCGCATAAAGGACATGTAAGAATGTGTATGGCAGTTTACAAGCCCCGGTATGGCAAACCTGTCCTTTCCGTCGATCACCTTATCCTCCGAAAAACCCTCCGGCTTTTCCCCGATAGACGCAATCCTGGTTCCTTCAATATAAATATCCGTTTCACGAATGACATCTCTGTCGCCATCCGGTAAAAGCGCCAGAATGTTTTTTAATACAATTCCCATGATATTTTCTGCCTCCTGTTATAATAAGCTGCCTGTTATTTTATTTATTCTTTTATTCTGCTGGGTTTTTTGAAAGATGTCAAGTAAAACAAAGAACTTTCTCTTTCCGCCGTAACAGTTCAGCCTTTCGGCTGAACTGTTACTTTCCGTCTTTCCTTTTCCGTGCTATAATATAACAATTGCCGCACACTTCGCAGACGGTGTGATGTGAAGCGCCGCACATAAAGAGAGGAGAGAATACCATATGTACAAAGCATCCGAAACAAGATATGATACCATGCAGTACCCGCACTGCGGAAACAGCGGGCTCAGGCTTCCTGCCGTTTCACTGGGTTTCTGGCATAATTTTGGGAGCAACTGTAATTACGACAATATGCGCAATATGTGTTTTACCGCTTTTGACAACGGCATCACGCATTTTGACCTTGCAAATAATTATGGGCCCGAAGACGGCAGCGCCGAGACAAATACCGGACGTATCTTAAAAGAAAACTTTTCTGCCTACCGGGATGAACTCGTGATCAGCACAAAAGCCGGATATTATATGTGGCCGGGCCCTTACGGGGAATGGGGAAGCCGCAAATATATGCTTGCCAGCCTTGATCAGAGCCTTAAACGCCTGCAGCTTGACTATGTGGATATCTTCTATCATCACCGCATGGATCCCGATACGCCGCTGGAAGAAACCATGGGCGCTCTCGACCAGGCCGTAAAGAGCGGCAAAGCGCTTTACGCAGGTCTTTCCAACTATGACGGGGCAACCCTTGAAAAGGCGGCGGCTATTTTGGACTCTCTGCACTGTCCTTTTATTATCAACCAGAACCGATATTCCATTTTTGACCGCTCGATTGAGGAGAATGGATTAAAAGAAGCCTCCGCCCGCCTGAAAAAAGGCATTATCGCTTTCAGCCCTCTGGCACAGGGTATGTTGACAGACCGCTATCTGAACGGTATTCCGGAAGATTCCCGGGTAAAAACAGACGGCAGGTTTTTAAATGCAAATTCCGTCACGGAAGAAATGCTTACGAAAGTGCGCTCCCTGAACGCTCTCGCTGTTGAGCGCGGTCAAACGCTGGCTGAAATGGCTCTGGCATGGGTTTTAAAAGACGGTATTGTGACAAGCGTACTGATCGGTGCTTCTAAGCCGGCCCAGATCCTGGATAATATCAAAGCAATTCAAAATACGAAGTTCTCGGAGGAAGAACTGCGCAGGATTGATGAAATCTGCGGAATTCTTTAAGATCATCAGGTTATATGTGTTTGAAATTTTTTAAAATATACATTTTATATGTCAAAAACTGCCGCAGGCAATCTCCCTGCGGCAGTTTCATCTGCGTATTCTTTTGTCACTGTCATAACAGGCTTTGTTCTCTCAGAATCACAGTACCGGTTCTGCCTGTTAAAATTTATATCTTCGTCATATATTGTCAGGTATTACCCATTTACCAAATTGCTCGGTTCTCCCGCCAGGAAATTCTTAATATTCCGGTATACGCCGTCCACGCAGCGCTCTCTCGCTTCTAACCCTGCCCATGCCATATGGGGCGTGATAATCAGACGGTTACTGTCCGTAAATTTACTCAGCGGATTCTCTTCCGTGATCGGTTCTTTCTCCAAAACATCCAGACCTGCCGCCGCAATTTCTCCTTCCGTCAATGCGGTATACAAATCACTGCTGTTTACCACGGGCCCTCTTGCCACATTGATAAGGACCGCAGATTTTTTCATCTTTTTCAATGCCGCCAGATCGATCAGGTTTCTGGTCCGATCGCTTAAGGGACAGTGAAGCGAGAGCACATCCGACTGCTCCAGCAGCGTATCAAAATCTACCCTCTCATAATCCGTACAGGTACTGTTGCCGGAAGCAGAATAAAATATCACTCTGCAGCCAAAGCTCTCCGCAATTTTTGCTACGCTTCTGCCGATATTTCCCATTCCCACAATACCCCAGGTCTTTCCCTCAAGTTCCCAGAAAGATTTATCAAAATGGGAAAAACGGCTCTGCGCGGCATATGCGCCGGATTTTACATACTCATCATAATAATGAAGTTTTTCTATCAGAAACAGTGCCATGGCAATGCTGTGCTGCGCCACCATCGCAGTAGAATAATTCCTCACGTTACAGACAAGGATATTTCTGCTTTTACAGTATTCCACATCTATATTGTCATAACCTGTTGCAAATTCGCAGATCAGTTTAATATTTTCTGCATCTTTCAGGGATTCTTCCCGCATCGGCGCTTTATTGGCTACCACGATATCCGCATCCTTCACCCGCCCGGCAACTTCTTCTGCCGTCACGGTATTCGGATAAATCTCCAACTCTCCGAACTCCCCTAAACGCTCCACATCAATGTCAAGCCCCACACTGTTTCTCTCTAAAATAACAATCTTCAATTTCTCCTCCGTTCCGCTGCCGGGAGGCAGCCAGATATACCAATTACTGCTTATTTTTTTATTTTGCTGGTTTTTCCTAAAGATGTCAAGGGGGAATAAGTATAAAAACGGCATGAACATCTTCACGCCGTTTCTTCTTTATATCTCTCCGCTTCTATCCGCACATCTTTGAGATATAGCCGCATATTCCTTCCGCTACTGCCTCCGCCTGTCCTTCTTTCAGGTTATAGGCATTTATAAATACCGTATTTTCTTCCATACAAAACTCCGGCGGATACACGCCCACATCTATTCCGGGCGTAAGACTTCTGGTATATATATTACACTCTTTTGCAGTCAAAGGTTTCGGCAGATACAGGTGCAGTAACGGCTGATATGTTCCAAGCCTTCCCTGCCGCAGCATCTCCGCCCGGATTCCCGTTCTCTCCGTTACGATCTCCGCGATTTTCAATAACCGCTTTTCCTGCCTGTTAAACCGCTCCTCTTCATCCTCCAGAACAAACAGTTCCAGCGCCGTAATAAAACCTGCCAACTCTTCCTTACCGGTCTTAAACGCCCTGCCCAGCCCCGGATTAGGGCTTGCGGCCGTTCTGCAAAGATCAATCAATTCTCTGTTTCCCACAATAAGCCCCGTGCTTTGAGGTCCCTTGATATGTTTCCCGCCGCTGAAAATGGCAAGGTCCGCTCCCAGTGTTTTTGTGTAATACCATAAATTGGATGCCGGAGGAAGCTGTGCCGCCGCATCGACGATCACCTTGACACACGCCTCTTTCAGGACAGGTATCAGTTCCTCACAGGTTGGGATGCCACGTTCATAAACAGATGCGGGAAACAGCATACACGCCGCCGTTCTCTCGCAGACCGCGGCTTTTATGGATTCCACATCGGGTTTTACTTTGATAATTTTCGCCCCCGTCAGCCCGGTCAGTCTCCAGTAGGGAATGATATCCAGTACATCCCCATCCATCACAAGAATTTCATTTTTGGAAAAAGCGGAAGTTTCCGGCAGCATATCCAGATTCCCCGCGCTGTCAAGGCTCATACAGGCGGCAGCGGAAAGTTCCAGTCCGGCGGATGCGCCGGTTGTGACAAAAGCCGCTTCATTGTTGGTAAGCTGCGCCGCCTTCTCACATACGGCGTCCCTGAGTTTCTCATACTCAATACAGGTGCCCGCCGCCTGTGCCATCGCTTCTATCGTCTCTTTTTCCATCAATGAACCTCCCAGATTTGTATAGGGTTCACTGGCATTGATTATTTCTTTGATATGTAATTTCCCGTAGCAATTCATATGAATATCCATTCCCTTCATTTCCTGTAAACATACATTCCGCCGTCAATAACATTATCGGACGCCTGGAGGAACATAAAATGCTCCGTCGCCACGCTCCCGCTCGGTAAAAAGCGTAGCGGACACTAAGCGCATGAGCAATTTTCCATGAAAATTCCTCATTTGCTAAGTGCCAACGCTTTTTAACGGGCTCCTTGAGCATTTTATGTTCCTCCAGGCTGGATAAATGGTTTAACTAAACGGCATTGATTCCGCTATACATCTTTATCTGTCACATCCCTCTTCTTACACTCTCACCGCTTAAAATCCCTGTTATCATACCGTTTTCCAGCACGGGGAGTCCGTTGACAATTACCGTCTCCACTCCCTGCGCCACGACTCTCGGATTTTCAAAATCCGCCCTGTCACACAGAGCCTCATAATCCATAACGCAGATGTCCGCAAAGCTGCCTTCTCTCAACAATCCCCGATCTTTGATATGATATATCTCAGCGGGCAGTGCGGAAAGTTTTCTGATCACATATTCTGCAGGAACATTCCTCTCCCGCATCATGCGGATTGTCCTCGAAAGGGCTCCAAAAGTCCTCGGATGGCACAAAACACCTTCCGGTATCGTATCGCTCCCTACCGTATAACGGTCATCCGTAAACAGGCGGTACTGATCATCATACAGTTTCTCCTTCAGTTCTTCGGTCTGATTTTCCACACCCACAAATCCCGCTTCCAGTTCATTCTCCATAAGCAGCCTGATCACCGTCTCCTGAAATGTCTCATGATGTTCTTCCGAAATCTCTTTCAATGTCTTACCTATGGCATCACAATACTTATCTTTTGTCAGCGCCACCCTCGCCGTCTGTCCCTCCGCAAAGAAATGAGAATGCCGCTCCCGCATATCCGCCAGCAGCTTTTCGCGGAGTGAAACGGAAGATAAGCGCTCCATAATCGCATCATAACCGCCCTCCTGTGCCCAGCCGGGCAGAAGCGCCAGAAGCAGTCCCGCTCCCACCAGATAAGGGTAAAATTCATAATGTATCTCCGCCCCTGCCTTTTCCAGTTCCGCAAAGGGCTCAAATACACTGTTATAATGCTCATAGCCGCCGGTCCTGTAATGCAGCATATTCAGGCGCACTCCTGTCTCCTCCACAACCTTCACAACCTCCTCCAGCGAAGTCCGTGGAATCTGACCGTCATTTAACCGCTGATGCACACAGAAAATACCGTCATATTTTTTGACGATCTTACAGAGTTCTATAATCTCTTCCGTATCCGAAAAGCCACCCGGATAATAGGAGAGCCCGACGGAAAGCCCTGTTGCTCCCGCCTGCAGCGCTTTTTCCGTCTCTTCTTTCGCAACTTCCAAAGAAGCGCCCTCCAGCTTTTTATCAGCAAAACCGCACGCATATTCCCTGATCGCATTATGGGACACATTGGATGCCGCATTGACTGCCGCACCGCCAAGCAGCGTCAGATATTCCGAAAAGCTGCTCCATGCCGGCAGATATTTTTCCTGGTTCGCAAAAATACCGCCGTTCATTTTCAGAGAACGTTCCATTCCCTCCGGTGTGGTAGGCGCAAAGCCCAGCCCGCACTGCCCTGTTACGATCGTTGTAATGCCCTGATACAGCGCATGGGGCTGCTGCCTGTTATACATAATATGAAGCTCGGAATGGGTATGCCCGTCAATCAGTCCGGGCGTAACCGTTCTTCCCGCGGCATCGATCACCTTTTTTGCAGCCCCGTCAATCCTGCCGGCAATCTTCACAATCCTGTCTTTTGCAACGGCTATATCCCCGATAAAAGGCTTTTCGCCGCTGCCGTCTATGATCCTGCCGCCTTTTATTACCATATCATACATATAAATCTCCCTTCCGCCGGCTGGAAACGTTATGGCCTGACCGCCGTACCGTCCTCCAGCCTGCTGTAGAGCCAGCTAAAATCCATTGTGTCTACGGCCGGATAATTCTTCGCTTTTTCCTCATCAAAATCAACACCGATACCGGGTTTATCATTCAGATACGCATAACCGTTTCTGACCTCAGGACATCCCGGGAATACTTCCTCTTCCGCCTCATTAAAACCTGCGAACTCCTGTATGCCGAAATTAGGCGAGGACAGATCCAGATGCATCTGTGCCGTCATACCGATGGGCGAAAGATCGTTCGGTCCGTGCCATGCGGTCCTCACCTGATACGCCTCACTGAATGCCGCAAGCTTTCTCGCCGGTGTCAAGCCGCCGATATCACTGATATGTACCCGTATAAAGTCGATCCACTGATTCTGAATAATCATCTTCCACTCCAGAGAATTGGTAAACAACTCTCCCATAGCCAGCGGCGTCGCAGTCTGGCTCCGCAGTTTTTCAAAATAACCCACCTGATCCGGTCTGAGGGCATCCTCCACATAGAACATCTTAAACTGCTCAAACTCCTTCACCAGATTCAGCGTATCGATAGGGGTAAGCCGTTCATGGATATCATGCAGAAGTTCCACTTCCCAGCCGATATCGTTTCTGATTTGTTCAAAAAGCTTCACCGTACTCTGCATATACAGTTTTGTGCTGTAATACATACCATCCGGCGCATTCTCCGGCTTGTTCAGCTTCTGGGGCGCACCGTTCATGGTTCCCCCGTAAGTACCCATCTGGCATCTGATATAATGATACCCCTGTTCCAGCAATGCCTGCAGATTTTCTTTTACTTCCTCTATCGTATTTCCGTCCGCATGTTTGTAAACCGCAACGCCTTCCCGGCACTTTCCGCCGAACAGTTCATACAGCGGCAGATCCGCAATCTTTCCCTTGATATCCCAGAGCGCCTCATCCACACCGGAGATTGCATTATTCAGAATCGGGCCGTTTCTCCAGTAGGAACTTCCCATTGCCGTCTGCCAGATATCCTCCGTATTGTATACGGACCTGCCGATCAGCATCGGGCGCAGATACTCCTGAATCGCCGGGATAACCGCCTTGTACCGCCATGTAAATGTCGCGCAGCCAAGGCCGTAAAGCTCAGGCTCCGATGTCTCCACCTTCACCACAACAAGATTGATGCCATGGGGCGCCGTAATAAATGTTTTTATGTCTCTGATTGTAATGTTTCTCATGATCCATCCTCTTTTTCAATTACTGTTTTTTATCTGTCCAGCGGCAATCATTTATTTCTCTTTCTTTCATACCCTGTTTTTATGCCGCCTTTTTTAAATCCTGCATCAGTTCTTCACCGCACCGCTGGTCATTCCCGCGATAAAGTATCTCTGGAAACAGAGGAATAAGATGATAAGGGGCAGACAGGACATTGTGGATGCCGCCATCATATCATTCCAGTGTACCTGATTCTGGGTATTCAGGGAAACGATGCCTACCGTCAGCGTTTTTAATGCGTCCTTTGAGATCAGAATCGAAGAATACATATATTCGTTCCAGCCGTTGATCAGTACAAATATAGCTACCGCAGCTATGCCCGGCACCGTAAGAGGCAGCACAATCCTCCAGAAGATCGTAAAGCTGTTTGCTCCGTCCACCCTCGCCGCTTCGTCCAGTTCCAGCGGAATTGTCTCAAAATAAGATGTCATCATCCAGGTGCTGAACGCGATATTGGTTGCCGCGTATACGATCGTCAGCCCCAGCAGGGAATTTGTCAGACGATAGGTACTGAGCACGGCATAAAAAGGTACCACCAGCATAACGCTGGGAAAAGTCTGCGTCACCAGCAAAAATGCCATAAACTGTTTTCTTCCCCGGAACTTAAATCTTGTAACGCCGTAGCCGGAAAAGCAGGCACACGCCGTACAGATCACCATGGAACCCAGACAGGTAACCAGAGAGTTTCTTGTCATCTTACCGAAACTGTACAACCCGAAAAATTTCTGAAAGGAACTGAGAGATATGGGGCGCGGAATCCACACCGGCACAGGTGAATAGGTCTGGGCTTCTCCCTTAAATGCCGTGGAAACCATCCACAGGACAGGAACGATAATAAACAGTGAAAGCGTGATCAGGACAAGATATCTTCCTGCCGACATCAATTTCTTTTTTGTTTTCATATCTGTCTATTCCTCCTTTAATATAAGTCTGTAAATTTTACTGATCAGGTAACATATCACGAATACAATGATGCCCCAGGCGGACGCTTTTCCGAACTGCAGGTCGTTAAAAGCGGTTCCGTAGATACTCAGGCTCACCAGATCCGTCGCCTTACCCGGACCGCCTCCGGTCATCGTATAGACAAGCGTGTACTGTTTGAACCACCATACGCTGTCCAGAATCAGCGTTGTTGTCAGCACAGGGCGCAGTCCCGGTATCGTCACATGCAGAAACTGTTTCCATTTTGTCGCGCCGTCGATCATGGCCGCCTCATATAAGTCCTTTGATACGCTCTGCAGACCGGAGAGGATCATGGTCATAACAAGCGGGTATCCTTTCCAGATACAGACAAACACGATAGTCGGAAACGCCAGACTTCCTGAGCTGAGCCACGACATATTGCTGCTGATCAGTCCCATTGATTTTAAAATAGCATTTAATACGCCGTACATCGGGTTCAGTATCCATGTAAAAAGCAGCGCTATCACGCTCTCCGGGAACAGCCAGGGCAGCATAAAGATCACACGGAACAGCGTCCTTCCCTTAAATTCCTTATTCAGAAGCGAAGCCAGAATAAATCCAAGCAGGAAGTGTCCTATCACAACAAGTATCATAAATTTAAAAGTCAAAAGGACAGAAGAATAGAATTCCGAATTTGTAAATGCCTGAATATAGTATCTTAGCCCCACAAATTTCCATTTCGTCACAAGGTTTGTATTATAAAAACTGATATACAGTCCGTATGCCATCGGGTAAATGATCATGGCGACCATGGCAAAAGCCGCCGGTCCGATAAAAGCATATCCCACGGACTGCCTTTTTTCCACTTTGCCTTTCTTTGTCTGTTTTTTTGTTATATTTTTCATTTCACTTCCTTCTTTCATAAGCGGCGATCTTTCATAAAACGATTGATCCGATGCTTCCTTTTGGCAAAACAAGTGAGGAAAACTCCCCACTTGTTTTATGCGGTATCAATTTATTGATATGGGTGTTTAGTTGTATTCTTCCAGCAATGTTTCCATCTCTTTTACAAGATCATCCACCGCCTGTTCGTTCGTCTTGTCACCGCTGAATACTGCTGAGTAAGCATCACCAAGTACACTCTTTAAAGCGCTCATGCCCGGGAAATTGATTACATCAATACATCCTGCATCTATGGTGCCAAGATAACCTGCGTAGTCATCACCGGTAATGTAGTCTACCTTCTGTCCCTCAACGGTTGACGGAATCTTTCCGCTGGACTGCCAGAATTTATATTCCGGATCATTGACACTGAAAAATTTCAAAAATTCAACTGCCGCCGCTTTCTCCGCATCATCAGCCATGCTGCAGAGCGCATATCCTTCCGCATTGAGCATTGTACCGGGATGGTCGCCGGGAATCGGGAAAGAACCAAGTTTTCCTTCCAGATCCGGGTTATTCGCGTAAGCCACGCCGAGAGCGTTGCTGCCGGATAGGATCATGCTTGTATAACCCATTGCAAAGTAGTTTGCCGCCGTAGCGTAATCCACTTCCGTGATACCTGTCGGAACCACGCCGTCAACATTGTTCATATTTGTCCAGAATGTAAATGCATCCACAAAGCCTTCGGAACCGATATCTGTTGTCCACTCGCCGGTGGAATTATCAACCAGTGTATATCCCTGACTCCATAAGTAACTCTGGAAACGGCTCTGTCCGGAGGAGTTATTGGAACCAACCATGGAAAATCCCCACTGATCGATCTCGCCGTCGCCGTCAGAATCCACCGTAAGCGTTTTTGCACAGTTCAGGAACTCAT
Source organism: Lachnospiraceae bacterium (assembly GCA_022799355.1). Taxonomy (GTDB): domain Bacteria; phylum Bacillota; class Clostridia; order Lachnospirales; family Lachnospiraceae; genus 1XD8-76. The sequence continues at coordinate 63,577 of JAAWOG010000009.1, forward strand.
CCCATGTCTTGGGAACGGAAAGCCCCGCCTCATCAAATCTGTCTTTTCTGTAGATCACAGCACTGGGCTGAACATCGATGGGATAAAATGCCATCTGATCATCTAATGTGCAGGCTTCAATGATACCATTTGCAAAAGAGTTCAATGTTTCATCATCAAGCTGGCCTTTCAGATCTTCCATCAGTCCCAAATCAAACAGGCTGGGAGCCTGATCCACACTCGTAAAGAACAGTGTCGGCAGATCATCCGGTGATGTTGCCATTGCAGCAAGTTTTGTGTAAATATCATTACTGCTGATTGCTGTCACTTCCACTGTAATATTGGGATACTGCTCCATAAATTTTTCAGCATACTCATAGATATACTGACCATGGGGATCTTCACTCGCGTATGCGCATAAAACTGTGACAGTAACATTCTCATCACCCAGCGCCGCGCTTTCGCCCGGACCTTCTTCCGTTTCCCCTGCTGCCTCTGAATTTTCCTCCTGCGCCGGAGCATCTGCCGTATCGGATGTATCTGCGGAATTATTTCCACAGCCTGCCAATGTACCTGCCACCATCACTGCTGACAAAATAACTGCCAAAATTTTCTTATACATTTGATTCCTCCCTATTCGTTTGGATTATCGTTTTTAAGTTTTCGTTAAGTCAAACTGCCTCCATTTCAAATCGTGCACAATTCAAAACGGAATTATACCGGTATATTCTGCTCATCTTCCTAACATATTAACAAAATAGCATATTTCAAAAGGCAAATGTCACCGAATTTATCTTAAAAATCATCATTTTTTGTACAAAAAAGAAAAACCACCATTTCTTTCCATAATGGTGGTTTTTGCATAACAGTTATTTTTCCGGAAAAATGTAGTTTTAATACTGATCGATTATTCGATGCTTTTTCAGATATGCCCGATGCTTCTTTCTGTACTGCAAAGGTGAAATCTGCATCATTTCATTAAACTGGCGCAAAAATGTGTTCACATTTGTATATCCTACTTCCATTGCCAGCGCTTCTATGCTGATATCAGATTTTTCCAACAGCCTTAAAGCATTTGATACCCTGACCGTGTTGATATATTTTTTAATATTTATGCCGCACTCCATCTTAAAATATTTGCTGATGGTTCCGGGCTGAAAGTAAAACAGTTCCCCCAGCTTCTCTAAATTGATCTCATCTTTATAGTTTAAATCAATATAACTTTTGATCTGCTGCATGGTCTGATGAAGCGGTGAACGAACCGTTTCGGAATTTTGAAAATGCAGCTTCCTTTTCAGCATCAACGTCAGTATATGGATATATGCCGAAACAATCTCAGCGCTGTCCTTTTTTGGTGTTCTGGTCTCTTCCCGCAAATGTCTCAGAATATGAATATATTCGGCAAACTCTTTGTCCGAAAGTCCTTTCAGGAGTCTGCTGCCCTCAAAATCCTGTGTTTTATAAATATCAAGATATTCATTAACGGCAGGAATTGTCCTCATATAAACCGGCAGCATGGTCAGCCCGTATCGATTAAAAGGTACTTTCGTCAGCTTTGCAAAATGAAAATCCATCGCTCCGATGATCAGAATATCATGTTTACCAATCGTATATATTTCTCCGTTTATTTTATATTCGGCTTCTCCCTCTTCCCCAAAAAGAAGTTCTATTGAATTATGCCTGTGATAGATAATCCCCTGACCGGAATCGGAAGAGTGCGTCACATAGACATTTTCTTCATTCATTTCGATAAAAGCAGCTCCGTCCGCAGTATAGGCCTCTTTTGGCCTCTTGTCATCATATTCCATCTGCTCATACATTTTTTCCATACGGATTTCCTCTTTTTCGATTTTTTCCATTCATTGTAGGAGTATCTGAAAACTATGTCAAGCACAATGGATATGATACGGCGGATAACAGGGCAGATAAAAGCCGCACCTTTCAGGACAAATTAATCGTATGGCGTTTATTTAAGTATGCCAGATGTTTTTTCCTGTACTGCAGCGGTGAAATCTGCATCATCTCATTAAACTGGCGAAGAAACGTGTTGACATTAGCATATCCTACTTCCATTGCCAGCGCTTCTATACTGATATTGGATTTTTCCAGCAGGCGAACAGCATTTGACACTCTTACCGTATTGATATATTTTTTGATATTTGTATTAAATTCCAGTTTAAAATATTTACTGATCGTTCCGGGCTGGAAATAAAAGAGTTCTCCTAACTTTTCCAGGCTCAGATCCTCCTTATAATTCAGATCAATATAACTCTTGATCTGCAGCATGGTCTGATGAAGAGGAGAATGGGTTATCTTACTGTTTTGAAAATTCAGTTTTCTCTTTAACATCAGAGTCAGTATATGGATATATGCCGCAACAATCTCGGCGCTGTCCGCCTTTGCATTTCTTGTCTCTTCTCTCAAATGTCTCAGAATATGGACATATTCCGCGAACTCCCTGTCGGAAAGTTCCTTCAGAAGCATACTCTTTTCAGGGCTTAAGGTCTCATAAATACTGAGATAATCATTGACCGCCGGAATTGTTCTCATATAAGTGGGCAGCATCGTCAGGCCATACCGGTTAAACGGGACTTTTGTGATCTTCCGAAAATGAAAATCCATTGCCCCGATGATCAGAATATCATTTTTGCCGACAGAATATATTTCTTCATTGATTTTATAATCCGCCTCCCCCTCCTCGCAAAAAAGAAGTTCCACGGAAGTATGCCTCTGATTGATCACCTCGAAATCCGAATTTGAAGTATGTGTCACATAAACATTCTGCTCATTTAAGGCAAGAAAAGCGCCGTCCGGCGCATATGCTTCACTTGGCCTTATACCATCATATTCCATCTGCTCATATATTCTGTCCATCTCTGCCTCTTCTTTCCAATCCGTATACAGTTTATACCTTTTGCCTAGCATACCATGAGATATCGGAAAACTCAATAAATTTTAATTGTGATTACAGTTGTTGAATTGACAAAATATAATTTCTTGATATTGGTACAGTCTGCTCTTAAAACAATGTCATTTTATTAACATTGCCGGACACTAGGAGGGATAAATGGCTTAATTAAAAGACATTGCTTCTAAAAATACGGCAGAAAAATCAGAAAAGGCAGATACCCTTTGAGATCACCTGCCTTTTTGTAGTTGCTATTTTTAATCTTAGTCCTTATCCATGGGGATATTTTTCACGCATTCCCCATTCGTCTCAATAATTTCCTTATAGCGATAGAAGGAATCTTTCCTTATTCTTTTCAGGCTGCCGTTTCCCTCGTTGTCGCGGTCCACATAGATAAAGCCGTATCGTTTTTTCATCTCTCCGGTGGAGGCGCTGATAAGATCGATCGGTCCCCACCAGGTGTAGCCGAACAGATCCACTCCGTCCTCTATTGCATCCCGCATGGCTTTTACATGATCATCCAGATAATCACTGCGATAGGAGTCATGAATATGGCCGTCTTCACTCAACGTATCGATCGCTCCAAGCCCGTTTTCCGCAATAAATACGGGAATCCGGTATCTGCCATAAATCTCATTCAAAACCCATCTTAATCCCTGAGGATCAAACACCCATCCCCAGTCTGACTTTTTCAGATACGGATTTGCCGCACCAAGAGAAAAGTTTCCCGCCGTCATATCCTTTTTTTCATCGACAGATTCACATCCCGATGTATAGTAACTCAGCGAGAAGAAGTCCACGGTTCCCTCTTTTAAAATCTTTTTATCTTCCTCGCTGATTTCCATCCTTACACCCTTTTCCTCCAGGTACTGTTTCGCAAAATAAGGGTATTCCCCTCTTACCTGGACATCTCCACAATACCAGAGCCTTCTCATGCTTTTCTGAGCGGCTATCACATTGACCGGGTTGCAGGAATAGGGATAGTGCGCATCCGATGCGACCATACAGCCTATCTTAAATTCAGGATTGATCTGATGCCCTAATTTGACAGCCTTTGCACTTGCAATAAACTGATGGTGCAGTGCCGTAAACCTTTTTGTCATTTTCTCCGGAGATAAAGAATCCTGATCCGCATAAGCAATATTTAAGAGCGTTGTCCCATTTGATAAAATGCCTGCGCCGAAAATATCACCAAAATAATTCATGGTCATATTGATCTCATTAAAAGTGATCCAATACTTTACAAGTCCGTTAAACTCTCTAAAAATCGTCTCACAGTATTTTACATAGGCGTCGATCGTATCTCTGCAAAGCCACCCATCCTGTTTTTTTGCCAGGGCAAGCGGCATATCGTGATGGGAGATGGAAACCAACGGCTCTATATGATATTTTCTGCATTCCTGTAAAACACTGCGGTAAAAAGCCAGTCCTTTTTCATTGGGTGTTATGTCGTCCCCATTTGGAAAAATTCTTGCCCAGGATATCGACATTCTGTAAACTTTAAATCCCATCTCCGCAAACAAAGCAATATCTTCCTTGTAGTGATGAAAATGATCTATTGCCGTTTTTGCCGGATAATAGGTATCATCTTCCAATTCTCCCGTAAACCTTCTCGGCTCTTCCTTACTTCCCGCCGTCAGCAGATCCGTGACAGCAAAACCTTTGCCGTCCTCATCCCAGGCTCCCTCACATTGATAAGCCGCCGTAGCGCCTCCCCATAAAAAATTTTCCGGAAACATTGTTCTGCTCATATATCCGTTCCTTTCTTTTCTCCTGATGCCAGAAGTTCCACACCCTCTTTTAATCTCTTTAGAGCCTCTTCCAGAATCTCCCGGCTTGTGGCAATGCAGATCCTTACATATCCTTCCGACTGTTTTCCGAAGAACTGATGTCCTCCGGGAATAATCGCCAGATTTGAATTTCCCTTTAAATATTCCACAAAATCCGCAGCACTCATCCCCAGCTTCTTTATATTTACATATAAAAGATAAGTCGCTTCCGGTTTATAAGCAATAAGCCCCGGGATATTTTGATTGATATAGTTTACTGCAAAATCCCGATTATCTGTCAGATGTTTTATAAAATCATCCAGCCATTCTCTCGCATCATTCATTGCGGCAACAGCCGCTACCTGCGAAATGGATGCCGCCCCGCCGGCTGTCGTCATCACATCAGAGGCCGCAACGACCTGTTCAAACATCGTTTTATCGGAAGCATATACACAGCCGATCCGAAGCCCGGCAAGCCCAAAACTCTTTGAATATCCAAAGACCGACAAAACCCGCCTGCACCTGTCATTTCCCAGACAATATATACTGTGAAACGCTGCGTCAGGATATACGATATCGGACCATATCTCATCATTCATAATCAGAATATCATGTTTCTCACAGATACACATGATATGGTCCAAATCCTCCTTCGTATATACCAGCCCATATGGATTATGAGGATTACACAGCCCCAGCATTTTTGTCTTATCGGTAATATAATCTTCCAGTTTCGACAGGTCCATCTTTCTGTTTTCAGTATCGAGTTTGGCCGGATAATAAACCGGCACCGCGCCTGCTGCCAGGCAGGACTCCCGAAACAGAAAATCACATGGATCAAAAACGATCATCTCATCGCCCGGTTTTAAAAAAGCTTTGGCTATAATATACATTGCTCTTGCCGCGCTGTCCACCGGCAATACGTTTTCCTTCCGGATATCCTCATTTTTTCTTGTTTTTACATAATCGGAAAAGGCGGATTTAAACTCTTCCAGCCCGGATTTCGGCGTATAGGAAAAATAGCCGTCCTCAATATAATCCTGCATCGCCTTTTTTACTGCAGGCGCACAAGGGTAATCCGGATCTGCTGCCGTAAGCGGAATCATGCCCTCGGGCACTTCCGCCCACCTGAAATTATACGCTTTCTTTTTCAGCGCTTTTAAATTGACATTCTCACTATCAAAATAATTCATATTTACTCCCATCTATGAACCATCACTTATTCTCCAGCGCTCTCAAACGCTTATCTATGTTTTCACAAACGTCAATGAAATGTTCGGCGATGTTCATCTCGCTGTACACTGTCATACAGGTATCCTGGGCATGGGAAAACAAAATGGAATACTCAATTTCTTTTCCTTCCGCCTCCTCCTGAAGCGCTCCTGTCTGGACATTATGTGCCTTGACAAGATATTCTTTTGCCCCTGAAAGATGCTCTTTCGCACGTATGATGTCAAATTCTTTTAAAGCCTTTAAAGCATCCATCGTTTTTGTACGGGCATCACCCGCATGCATGATAATCTGCATCGCAACCTGCGCATGTTCCATATTCATTATTAATACCCCTTTCCTTTCATTTATGCCGCATTTTCTTCCTCAAACTGCTGCTTCTCATATACTTTGAAGAACGGACTCCATATCAGATAGGAAACAACAAACAGGACTATGACCAGAATAACACCACTGATACTTCCTGTCACCAGGTATCCCTGAATAATATTGGGAAGATACCACATCTGCATAGGCGCTCCCGGAACAGGAACAATGCCGATCTTCATTACCAGATACATGATACTCGGAATAACAATGGAATTTAAACACAACGGAATCATTAAAATGGGATTCCAGACAACCGGCGCTCCGAATACAATTGGCTCATTAATATTAAATATCGCAGGGAATATACAAACTTTTCCGATTGTTCTTAACCTTTTTACTTTGGACCTCATACACATAATCACCAATGCCAGTGTACATCCCTGACCGCCGAGATAAGTGATGCCCATAACCGTTTCCATCAGATTTATATTTGCAGCCGCATTTCCTGCCGCCACAGCCGCCATATTTGCATCCATGCCTTCCATCCAGATTGCCCAGGCAATCGGGAACAGAATCCATGTAAAACCAAAGGAATACAGAAAACAGGTCAAAAAGCAGATCAGAACTACGCCAAACCAGGTCTGTCCAAATGCGGAAATCGGGGCAAAAATACCTCTGATAAAAAGCGGCAGGTCAAACCCGATATTCATAATCACAAGACCGATCACAAGGCAAACCGTCACAGGAATCAGCGCATCCACCCAGGTTACCACGATATCCGGCATAACCGTATCCTTTTTAAATACGGAATGTTTGGAAGCGATATTAAAAATCCATGCCGTAAATACGGAAGTGACAACAGCCGTCAACATACCGCCCGTGCCGATCTTATCCATCACAAAATTAATCGTACCGGCCTCACCGTCCATAACCGGCAGAGCGATAATAAAAAACAGCGCAACACTGGTCAGCATAGCCGATATTTTCAGTTTCTCGTTGCCCCTCTTTTCCAGTACCTTCATGGGAACAAGCACCGCCAGGAATATTGCGATCAGACCAAATGAAAAAGTATTCAGCATCGAAATATCAGGAAGCCAGCTTAAGAATGCGAAACGCTTTAACACTCCAACGATAGATGATACGGAACCTATCATGATCATTGGCAGAATGCTCATGATAGACTGCTGAATCGCACTGATATATACATTCTGCGTCAGTTTATTCAGTTTTGGGGATAAAGAATTTGCGATCCATCCCATAAAACCTTTTTGATATTCCTGCCCGTTTTCTTTCGCAGTATTTTTTTCAGCATGCGCGGCATCTGTTTCCTTTTTCTCTTCCACACTGCCGGTTTCAACTTTCTGTTCTTTCAAAACAGCAAGCGCCTGCTTTAAAGTTGCCTCTCCGTCAATAGAACCGTAAGCATCCCTGTCAATAAAAGTAAAAGGAATATGATACTGTTTCAGGTCATTTTCCAATGCATCCTTCTTATACTCCAGATGCGGACCGAACATAATCAGATCCGTCCCTTTCAGATTATTCATCATTTCAGCATCACTTCTGGCAATGATCTCAATATCTTCCATATTCTGCGCTTTTGCCGCTTTACGCATAGCCTGCGCCATAAACCCGCTGGACGCCCCCGCCCCACACATTAATAGTATTTTCATTTGTCTTCTCCTTATGATTTACATGCAATTACTTCCAGTTCACACAAAGCATTTTTAGGCAGTTCCTTCACGGCAACACAGGATCTTGCAGGACAGTTATCCTTAAAAAATTCCCCGTATACCTCATTGAATTCCGCGAAGTCTTTCATGTCCGTAATAAAACAGGTAGTTTTTACAACATCTTCCAACGAAAATCCACCCGCTTTTAACACATTCCGAACATTGAAAAGCGACTGTCTTGCCTGCCCCTTTATATCACTGCACTCAATAGCTCCTGTCGCCGGATCAACAGGTATCTGGCCTGAAACAAAGGCAAATTTATCTGTTATAATCCCCTGTGCGTAAGGGCCTATAGCAGCCGGAGCCTCTGTAGTTAAAATTTTACTTTTCATATTCCGGACCTCCTTTCTGTAAAAATTTTAGTTTTATATTACATATTATTAGATTATAACATTATTATAATTTAGTCAATAGTTTTTATTTCATCTATTTAATAGCAATTATTTCATTTTCTGTATTTATTCCAAGATTTAAGGCTCCTTATGATCTAAAATCATAAGAAGCCTTTTAAAAATATATCTTTATACCAATCTATGTATTTGAATAATTTCTTAAATGAAGATACACCGTATTTTTCGATATCCCTAACAAATCCGCTACTTTAGGTACGGCATCTTTTATCTGAAAGATACCCTTATCATACAACAAATTAATAATCGCTTTATTCTTATTGGAGGAAAGAATACTCATATCCTGATAAACCTGACGTCTGGCATGTTCCAAGGTCGAAAGGATCATATCATCCACATTAGAAGCAAAAGTTTCCGTGACGGGCAGATTTTCGATAGCGGTACTCTGTGAAGGAATAAAATTATTGATAAACTCACTGAAACTCGTATTCATATAATAATTCATACACAGTAAACCGATAATACGGCCGTTTTCTCCTCTGATAGCGATTGTTGTACTCTTTAACGGCTCTCCCTTGGAATTTGCGGAATAATAGGTCTCGCTGGAAATTCCGTTCTCATTAAATTTTTTCAGCATTTCCAACGCCTTATTTGTTATGGGCGCCCCGATCTGCCTGCCTGTGTATTCTCCATGGACTATATTAATAACGGAATGTTCAAAATTATCCAGTCTGTGCAAAACTATTTCATAGCCGGAACCCAGATAATCCGCCAATCCCTCCAGAATGGAGCAATAACTGTTTAATATCTGCTGCTCGACCAATGTGAGTTGGATTTCCTGTAATTTCATGTCAGCTTCCCTCCACATATGATTATAAACCAGTAAAAAATGATTTGCAACAATCTTGGGGGGGCTGCCGAACCCGTCAAAATTTTTATAGAGGATGAAGCTTACATTCTTTATAAATACCACAAGCCAGGTATGGAAGTGGTTATGGCAAGGGCGCCGCTTTTAAATGCATTCTCAATATCATTCTGACTATTAATAAAACCTCCCACAATTAACGGATCTTTTCCGTTAGAAGAAAGATACCCGTTGACATGATTGATGACGCCCGGGAGAACCTCCACAGCATCCGCATTAGTCAACGCCATCTGTTTTTTGATATTATACATGGCAATTGTGTCAAAAACAAAATATCGTTGTACGGCCAGAAGCCCTAATACATGAGCCCTTTTTACCTGGTTGGATTTTGTTGTGACAATCCCGTCCGCACAGGTATAATATTTCACAAAATCAACAGCCGCCTCCTTGGTGGAAAGCCCGTCAATAAAATCAATATAGACAAACGAAATAATATGTGCTTTTTTAATCCTCGATACAATATCCGGCAATGTTTTAAAATCGCCGCATAAAATAAATGCTACTTTTACATTGGACAGGCACAGATCATCCAGTTCATCTTCATTGCACAAAGCAGCAACGATTCGATGGCCATGCAAAATTTGTTTTAAATCCGATTTCATATCTAAACCTCTTTACTTTCTCTGCAAAAGAATCGGTGCTTATCCTGTTTTCAGGCACCCTTACGCTCCATTTTCCGATGCTTTTTCTTTTTTTTCTCTTTATCCTTTTCCTTTTCTTTCTCTTTTTCTACTGAAACAGGTATCACTTTTTCAATATCATCATCATCCCGTTCATCTACTCCGGCATTCATTTCCTCCACCATCTCGGCAAAACTTCCCTGTTCCGCACCGAAATCTGCCGAATCCAATAATCTCCGCGTTTCTTTTACCTCCGATATCTCCCTCGGCCTTTCCTGTTTTTCCTCCTGATCAGAATCCGTTTTCAGCAGATGTTCCGACGGTATACACCCTGAAAATACCAATGCCAGCTTGGCACAAACCGGTCCTATCATCTCATACAATACGGAAGAGGACAAAATAATGGCAAGCATCAGGCTGCCGGTCTCCTTCGGAAGCATCCTTTGTCCCAAAAATGCCAGTCCGATAGCTACTCCCGCCTGCGGAATCAATGCCAGCCCCATATAGTTCCGGATACCGGGAGATGTATCCGTTACAAGGCAGCTCACATAAGTTCCGGCATACTTTCCGATGATCCTCACCGCGAAATAGCTGATTCCTATTATACCCACCGTCTTTAATGCATACAGATCCAGATTCATTCCGGATACAATAAAAAATATGGACATAATTGGCGGTGTAAAATTGTTAATCTGGCGGAACAGTTTTTTATCCTCCGTCAGATTGATATACGCAGCACCGAATACCATACAGGAAAGCAGCGGTGAAATATTGACTGCCGCACATATACCGGAAATACCCAGAAGCATGGCAATAACCAGGATCAGACGGTTGTCCTTGCTTCTGGTCGGTATCAAAAGCCTGCTCAAAAAATATCCGCAGAAAAATCCTAATAATATGGCAAAAAGATTATAAATCAGCGGAAGCACAATATCATCGATACTTGCTCCTCCGGCCGCTTTTCCACTGGCAATAGCCGAAACAATACTGAACGCCAGCAGGCACACCACATCATCCAGTGCCACAATCTGCAGCAGTGTATCCACAAATTCTCCTTTTGCCTTATACTGATTGATAGTCATCATAGTACTTGCCGGCGCCGTTGCCGTGGCAATTGCTCCAAGCAGCAGACTGAATTCCCACTCAAGCCCGAAAACCAGCTTTACAAACAGGGTAACCAGAATACCTGCCGTCAGCGCCTCAAACAATGTGATAATGATGATTTTTTTACCGGTCCGAAGCAGCACCTCTTTCTTAAAAAATTTACCAACCCCAAAAGCGATAAATGCCAGCGCCAGGTCACTTATGAATCCCATATGCCCTATCATATCTTTTGAAATATAATTCAGACAGCAGGGACCGATCAGTATTCCGGCAAGAATATATCCACTCACCTTCGGGAGGTTCAAAGTGTTCGTCAGCCTTGTCATAATAAATCCTGCAAAAAGAATAATGGAAAGGATCATCAAAATCTCTGTTCCTTCACCTAACTGCGCTAAAAAATTCTGCATTCACCTTCTCCTCTTCCTCTCAGATTAAATCTTTTCTCCGTAGCTGCCCGCATCAGCCCTTTACGCCGCTGCTGGAGATGCCCTGTACAAAGTATTTCTGAAGAGGCAGGAACAAAAGTACCGGTACAATGGCGGATATGGCAGCTCCCGCAAAAATATAACTGAAGAATACCTCATTCTCATCGGAGAAATAGGACAGCGCAACCTGAAGAGTTCGTATCTCTTCCTTTCTTGCCGCCAACAAAGGCCAGAAGAAATTATTCCATTCGTTTACAAACACCATCAAACCGGCCGTAATAGTAACCGGGACAGACAACGGCAGTACAATACGCCAAAATATCTGCAGCCAGTTTGCGCCGTCGATACGTGCCGCTTCCAGCAGGCTTTTCGGAATCTCCTTAAAGAACTGAGTAAATAAAAACATTGCCAGCCCGCTCGCCGCACTCGGAAAGATCATACCCCAATAGGTATTTACCAGTTTCATATCGGAAACCAGATCATACAGCGGCAGTGCGATCGCATCCGTAGGAATCATAAAAGAGATCAGACACAGGGAAAACAGCAATTTTTTTCCCTTAAAGTCGAAAAATGCAAAGACAAATCCGCCCAACGCTGATATGGTCAAAACAAAAGGTACTAAAACAACTACAACAATCAAAGTATTCTTAAGGGCCAGACCATAGTTAAATTCCTTAAAAATAGCGATATAATTATCAAATGTCCATTCCTGGGGAATCAGTGTTTTCCAGGTAAACGGAAGCGCATATTCAAATATCTCCATATTTGTCCGAAAGGACGCCATCAGTATATAGAAAAACGGAAATATTGCTACAATGGCAATACCTGCCAGTACAACATACAGCAGTACTTTTTTCAATCTTTCATATTTGTGCATAAGTCCTGTTCCCCCTAATCATTATCTTTTTCATTCAGCATGCGGAACTGTATGATTACAACCGCCAGAACGATCAACAGCAAAATGGATGTAATAGCGCCCGCCCTGGAAGCATTGCCGTTTCGAAATGCCGACTTGTAAATTTCATACATCAGCACATTTGTACTGTTCTGAGGCCCGCCTTCCGTGATCAGTTTCATCGGAGCAAACAACAGCATATTGGCAGAGGTATTTGCCACCACAACAAACAGCATTGTCCTTTTGATCAGCGGAAGTGTAATACTGAACAATGTACGGAAATATCCTGCTCCATCCAGCTTTGCAGATTCATAAATAGAAGTATCTACCCCTTTTAGTCCTGCCAGAATATACATCATCCACATACCGCATCCTTTCCAGGTTGCCATAATCACAATAAACCACAATGCCTGCCCGGCATCCGTAAACAATCCCTGCTTTTCAAACCCCAAAAAAGAAATAATACTGTTAAATACACCGCTGTTATAGTTTGCCATCAGATCCCACGTGATCGCCGCGACTGAAATTGCCATGGTGACAGGCAAATAGTAAATACTTCTGAAAATGCCGACTCCTTTTATCATATTGTTTACCAGCAGAGCAAGAATGAAAGATATAATAATCTGTAACGGTATCATAACCAGATTCATCTTCAGCGTTGTCCAAAGTGCCTGCCAGAAGGTTCTGTCTCCAAACAAAATTTCATATGTGCGAAAGGTAAACTCGCCGTCGCGCATGAAGGATTCCCCTATAACAGACACCATCGGAAACAGCTTAAATATAAAAATGACAACAATCGCCGGTACCAGCATCAGATAGGGCGCCATCTTTTTAAGCGCCGGGCTTCCATTCAGTTTTTTGGAATTGGATTTCATAGCCACTTTTCTTTTATCTCCTTGTAATAAGATGGCTGCACCATCTCATTAATATGTTCCGATGCAGCCCTCTTTCCTTATACTTTATTCGTATTCTTTGAAAGCCGTCGTAAGTTCGGCAATACAATTATCAACAGATTCTTTGATATCAGCGCCATTTCTGACATTGTCCCACATGGCATCCATCGCTGTATTGTACTCATTATATGCAGGAGTAACCGCTCTTACAAGAGAAGTATTCAAAGCTTCATATTCCGCCATCTCCATAAACGGTTTCTCTGTCTTTAACTCATCTGTAAACTGTCTGCTCAGCGCCGGCACCATACCGGATGCGTCAATGTAAACATCGGCACCATCATAGAGCGTCAGATATTTAATAAATTCTGCAGCTGCCTCCTGTTTCTCAGAATACACATTCATACCGATTGTCCAGCTTCCGCAGGATGTTCTTACATCACTCTCATGTCCTTCAAAACAGGGAACATAGGTGTAATCGTAATCCGTAAACCCGTTTTTCTCAAATGTTGCCGGAAGGGCGGTTGTCCCGAGATAAAACAGTATTTTTCCGGACTGAAAATAGTTAGAAGTATCTGTTGCGCCGATACCCCTTGTAAAAATACCATTTTCTACGTTTGTCTGATAGAACTCCAGCGCTTCGTACCAGGAATCCGTATTAATGACACCGTCCACACTAAGTCCATTCTCACTGATCTGTGCCCCTCCGAGGGAATTTGCCAGCACATTCATCTGATACACACGTCCTACCTGCTGGAACTCAATACCATAGATCCCGTTATTTCCATCCGGATCCAACACGGCAAGAGCCTGTTTTGCATATTCTGTAAGTTCTTCCCATGTCAGACGGTTATCCGGTGTAACAGAATCAAAATCAATCTCAATTCCGGCCTCCTCCAGCAGTTTGATATTATAATACATCACAAGGGAAGAGTCCCCCATCGGCGCACCGTAAAACTGCCCGTTCACTGTCCCTTCCGTAATCATGGAATCCGTAAACATGGCAATCTCATCATCGCTGATCCACTCATTCAGAGGCTGCAGATATCCACGGTTTACATAGGCGGATACATTGGGGCCATCTGCCGCAAAGATATCATATTCCGTGGACTGGTTGCTCATAAGAACTTCCAGCGTTTCAAATACGTCATTAAAGGAAATATAATCCGCTTCACATCTGATCTTTCCGGCATATGCTTCGTTGAATGCCTCAACAGCGGCGCTCACACCTATCTCCTGAGAATTACTCATCATCAGATGGATGACAGTTTCCCCGGCTCCCTTATCTTCCGTACTATCTTCCGATGCTTCTGAATTGGGCTCCTTCGCAACTTCTGCCTCACTCCCGCATGCTGTCAGACTCATGCACATTGCTGCAATAAGCAGTCCTGATAATAATTTTTTTACTTTCATAAAATACCCTCCTTTGTTATTTTTTATATCAGCTTTGCTGATTATCAGGCTTTTGTAATAAATTTTCGAAACATATTTTCAAATAAAATGTCCCGGTTGATATGGTAAACATATTTGATAAAATGTCTGTTGTGATCTATGCCATAGTGAAGATCGTACTCAAAAACCGGGCTGTATTCATAACGATCTTCCATAAACTCCGAATCCAGCAGCCATGCCACAACCGCCACATCCCACAAAGGTTTGGACCAATTGTATATGGACGCATCTTTCATAATACTCAGAGAACAGTCCAAAAGGTAATCGCAGAGTCTATTTTTTCCTTTCAGATAGTATTCCAGTTCAATTCTGGAAATACGAAACTCAGCTACAACTCCGTTCAGAGGAAGCTGTACAACAGCCGCACCGCATCCAAAGAGTACGCGTGCCGCCGCAATATCCTGTGATGCATTAAAATCCGTACAGGTAAGCCAGTCCAACCCATGCCCGCCGAGCCACACAACTACAATTCTGTCTACAATGGACTGATCCAGCAAAATGGCAGACGCGATATCCGTAAGGGCAGCTATGGCAATCACATAGAGGGGGCTTTCCGGAGTATACTCCTTTGCCAGGCGGACCAGTTCCCGCGCGGCATCGGATTCTACCGGGGTAACTTCATCTTTTAAATTTTCCTCGGAACCATAAAAGGTGATCTCTTTCAGATTCTCTCTTTTCATTACATCAAGCAGTTCCATAATGGCATCATAACTTTGATGCATACCCTCACCCGGACTGCTGTTCTGGCGTATTCTCCCCATACCAGGCGGGCTGTAAAACGGTGCGGCAAATATACCTTTTAATTTTAATTTTTCATCCGAGAGCAGCAGATACGCTAAAGCATACAAGTCATCTACCTGATTGTAAGCATCCGTATCAATGACCACATCGACAGCTGAAGCTGGTTTCTGCAGACGGTGAATGTAGTTTAAATCTTTTGGCTTCATCCTTCTTTTCCTTTAGCATTATTATGATAGTCCTTTTTAAAACACAAAAAAGGACAGAATCCTACTGAAAGTAAGATTTTGTCCTATCACATTTTTACACCGGAACTTATCTTGTTCCTATTATAGCATATGGCTGAATGTATTGCAATTATGCAAAAACCATAAAAATTAAAACTGTATTTATGCATTTTATACAAGAAACCCCACATTCCCTTTCAGAAATGTGGGGTAGCGTAAAAATTTATCTGCTCTAACGAGAAACCCCACATTTCTTTTCAAAAATGTGGGGTAGCGTAAAAATTTATCTGCGATAAATTTTTACTTTATTCAGCTTCTTCCGTGGTTTCTGCGGGTTCTGCTGCTCCGTCTGTAATATCAGCATACATGAAGTACCAATAACCATATGCGGAATGCCACATACCTGTGATCTTGCTGCTCTGCAGCCAGAAGTCATTGTAGTAAGCAACCGGTATACAACCAGCCTCATTCATCAGAATATCTTCCGCTTCGTGCAGTGCTTCGGAACGTATTGCAGCATCCAGAGTTGTTCTGGAGATATCCATTGCCGCATCGTAATCTTTATTGTTGAACTTACCGTCGTTGTTGCCGTTTGTGGAGTAAAGCAGATCCAGCATGTTGGAAGGATCGGAGTAGTCTCCTACCCAGCCGTTACGGGATGCTTCATAGTCACCGTTACGTCTCATCGGTGTGAAGCTTGCCCACTCAACGATATCTACGTCAAGAGTGATACCAAGCTCAGCCCATGCCTGCTGCAGATACTCAGCAACTACTTTGTGGTAACCTGCATCGTTTGTGCTGTAAGTGATAGCCGGGAAACCTTCGCCGTCAGGATAACCTGCTTCTGCGAGAAGTCTCTTTGCCTCTTCTACGTTTGCTTCATGATTTGTAATATCAATGTAGGGCTGTCCGCCGTTTGCATTGTCCATGAACTGAGAACCGTCCGTATCAATCCAGCCCGGGCCCATGAAGTTAGATGCTGCGGAATAAGTTCCCTGCATCAGAGTACCAGCAACATATTCACGATCGATCGCAAGGCTTAATGCTTTACGAACATTAGCATCATCAAAAGGTGCTTTCTGAGTATTCAGGCTCAGATAATAAGTTCCGATGATCGGATCAACATAGAACTCAGGGTTGCCTTCCAGAGAAGGAATCTCTTCTGTCGGAACGTCTTTGATAAACAGAACTTCGCCTGTCTGGTATGCGCTGTAGGAAGCGTTTGCATCCTCGATCAGGTTAAACTTGATCGCATCCAGTTTTACGGCATCCGCATTCCAGTAGTTGGGGTTCTTTGTACACATAATGTAAGAACCGGGAACCCACTCGGAAATGTAGAAGGAACCGTTGGAGATATAAGTGCTAGCATCTACTGCCCAGGCATCACCGTTTGCTTCAATTGTAGCCTGCTGTACAGGGCTTAAGGTAGCAAATGCTGCCAGAGAACCAAAGTAAGAACATGCGGAAGACAGATGTACTTCCAGTGTCTTGTCATCTACAGCTACCACGTTCAGCTTTGTGATATCGCCTGCGATTGCTTCTTCATAACCCTCTACCATGCTGAGAACTGTCTCCGCATAGGGAGCTGCCGTATTGGGATCGCAGACACGCTGCCAGCTGTATACGAAATCGTTAGCCGTCAGGTCGGAACCGTCAGACCATTTCAGGCCATCTCTTAAATGGAATGTCCATGTCAGGCCATCCTCGGATACTTCCCAGCTCTCAGCCTGTCCGGGAGCCAGTTTGCCTTCCTCATCAACTGTCAGAAGACACTCAAAAGTATGAAGGATCATGTTGCCGCCGTCAACTGCGCTGTTCAGTGCAGGATCAAGTGTCTCGGGGTTAGGTCCGATCTGTACGGAAAGAACCTTTTCACCTGTGGAAGCTGCCCCCCCGTCAGATTCTGCTGTTGCATCATCGCCGGTGCTTGCTTCTTCTTCCGTGCTCTCGTTCGGTGTTGTGGCATTATCACCTGAAGAATTACCACAAGCCGTTACGCTGACAACCATAACTGCTGCCAGAAAAAGAGCTGCTACTCTTTTTTTCATAATGTTTCCTCCTTATATTATATTATTAAAAAAGTGTATCACTTTTCAGTGTTACCATATTTCATCGCATTTGTCAATAATCAATTTTACAAACGATTCAAATTCAGTTTATTTTATCCAGATTATGACATGCTGCAAAATGATTGTTTTCTATTTCTCTCCACTCCGGCACCTTCTCCGCACATTCTGCGGTGGCATAAGGACACCTGGTACGGAATGTACAACCGGAAGGAGGATTTAACGGACTCGGCACATCGCCTTCCAAAACGATACGATTGCTCTTTCTCGCCTGCTTGGGATCAGCGATCGGAATCGCTGAGATCAGGCTTTTCGTATAAGGATGGAGCGGTCTGTCGATCAGCTTGTAGCTGTCCGCAAGTTCTACCATCCTGCCCAGATACATCACACCGATACGGTTCGATATATGTTTTACGGCCGAAAGGTCATGGGCGATAAACAGATATGTCAGCCCCATCTGCTCCTGCAGATCCTCAAACATATTGATAACCTGTGCCTGAATCGAAACGTCCAGCGCAGAGATCGGTTCATCACAGACAATAAACTCCGGATTTACCGCAAGCGCCCTGGCAATGCCGACACGCTGCCTCTGTCCGCCGGAAAACTCATGGGGATAACGGTTTGCATGTTCGGAGTTGAGCCCTACCCTTTCCAGCATGTGAATGATCATGTCATAGCGCTCTTTATCATCCTTTGCGAGTTTATGCACATCGATCGCTTCCCCTACGATATCACCCACCGTCATACGGGGATCAAGGCTTGCATAAGGATCCTGAAATACGATCTGCATCCGTTTCCGAAAAGGCAGCATATTCGGAAATTCCTTTTTATCCACATCAAAGACCGTTTCACCGTCAAATGTAAATTTTCCGCCCGTGGGATCGTAGAGCCGCAGCATCGTACGTCCCGTAGTTGTCTTTCCGCAGCCGGATTCTCCCACCAGTCCCAGGGTTTCCCCTTTATTGATAAAAAAGGAAACATCATCTACCGCGCGCACATATTTTTTTCTGCTGCCGAAACCGCCCGCAGGAAAATACTGACGAAGATGTTCTACTTCAATAAAATGTTCACTCATGGGATGCTCCTTTCTCCATTTCTTCTTTCTGGTTCAGCCAGCACTGTGTATAATGCACTTCCCCGAATTCCGTAACAGGCGGCATCTCACGAAGACAGATCTTCATCGCTTCATCACATCTCGGCGCGAAGGGACAGCCCTTCGGCGGATTCAGCATATCCACAGGCGTTCCCTCGATGGGTACAAGCCTCTCATGTTCTTTTGTATCCAGTCTCGGAATGGAACGGATCAAGCCCTTTGTATACTGATGTTTCGGATGATAGAAGATATCGTCAGCCGTACCATACTCTATGATCTTTCCGGCATACATAACCGCAATCCTCTCGCACATACTTGCAACCACGCCCAGGTCATGGGTAATCATAATGATTGCCATGCCGAGTTTTTCTTTCAGTTCCATCATCAGTTCCAGAATCTGCGCCTGAATCGTCACATCCAGCGCCGTTGTCGGCTCATCCGCGATCAGGAGCTTTGGTTCACATGCAAGTGCGATGGCGATCATCACACGCTGCCGCATACCGCCGGATAATTCATGAGGATACTGTTTCAGACGTTTTTCAGGTTCATTGATGCCTACCAGCTCAAGCAGTTCCTTTGCCCGCTCTTTTGCCTCCTGTTTTGTCTTATCCGTATGAAGACGGATCACTTCCATGATCTGATTACCAACCGTATAAACCGGATTTAAGCTTGTCATAGGATCCTGAAAAATAATGGATATCTCATTACCCCGGATTTTACGCATCTCTTTCTCCGTCATATTTTCAATCTGATGTCCGTTGAAGTTCAGGTTGCCTCCCAGAAGTTTTCCGGGATGCGCCGTCAGTCCCATCAGAGAATATGCGGTAACGGACTTACCCGATCCGCTCTCTCCTACAATACCCAGCACTTCTCCTTCTTTCAGATGGATGGAAACATCATTTAATGCCTTTACTTCTCCCGCAGGAGTAAAGAAAGAAAGCCGTTCATTTTTTATATCAACAAGATATTCCGCCATTTTTCACTTTCCTCCTTTTAATTTTTCAGCTTCGGATCGAATGCATCACGCAGGCCGTCACCAAACAGGTTAAAGCTCAGAATGATCAAACTGATCAGAATTGCCGGAATAAACAACAGATGCGGATAAGTACCCATACCGTTGATCGCATCGGATGCCAGAGAACCAAGGGAAGGAAGCGGCACCGCCACACCCATACCAAGGAAACTTAAGAAACTCTCCGTAAAAATAGAAGACGGAATCTGCAGAGTCGTCGTCACTATCAAGGTACCAATACAGTTAGTCAGCAGGTGCTTTTTAATGATTCTGCCGTTACCCACACCCAGCGCCCTTGCCGCTGTGACATACTCACTCTCTTTTAATGTAAGTATCTGGCTTCGCACCATTCTCGCCATACCAACCCAGTAGAGCAGTGCGAACACCAGGAAAATGCTGATCAGGTTACTTCCCACCACATTGATCCAGCTAAAGCCCGGCACCGTTGCAAGCCGGGTAAGAGGATCATCCAATGCAAATTTTAACAGGACGATCAGCAGAATATCCGGAATCGTGTAGATAATATCCACAATACGCATCATGATAAGATCCACCCAGCCGCCGAAAAACGCCGCCACGGAACCATAGATGGAACCGATGATCAGAATGATCCCCGTCGCGATCAGTCCTACCAGCAGGGAAATACGGCTTCCCATCATCACACGGATCGCATAGTCACGTCCCATTTTGTCCGTCCCGAAAATATGGGGAAATACTTTTTCGCCGGCATCGATTCTTGCCTGTTCATCCGCCGAATATTCCATTGGTCCCAGATTATTTGCCTTTTTGATCTGTTCCTTATAGCTGTAAGGATAAAACATCGGAACAATAAAAGAAAAAATCATAACCAAAATAATAACGACCAAAGATACCATTGCCACTTTATTTTTGCGCAGGCGCCGCAGGCCGTCTTTCCAGAAGCTCACGCTCTCACGCATGATAACCTGACTTTGTTTTTCTTCCTCCGTAGCCGGAATAAAATCTTCAGGTTTTAGTTTTAACTGAAAACTTAAAGGATTCTCTTTCATTTTATCATAATGCCTTTCTAGTAATATATTGCTTCAACTTTATACGGAATTTTTCCTTATTTGAGCTTGATCCGGGGATCGACAATCTTATACGCGATATCCACAAACACATTCATAATGATCACGAGGGTAGCAAGGAAGATCGTTGTACCCATGATCATCGTATAATCACGCCCGTTAATTGCCTTGATAAACTCTCCGCCAAGTCCCGGAATAACGAAAATTTTCTCCACCACAAAACTACCGGTGATCGTGTAGGCGAGCATCGGTCCCACATAAGTGATAACCGGAAGGATCGCATTCCGCAGTGCATGCTTAAACAGGATTACACCGCCTGCAAGTCCCTTTGCCCGTGCCGTCCGCATATAATCCTGCCCCAGCACGTCCAGCATGGAGGAGCGCATCAGCCTCATAATATAAGCCGTAGGATAAAAAGAAAGCGCTGTTACCGGCATAACGTAATGTTTTATGCTGTCAAGTCCGATGGTCGGCAAAATAGCCAGTTTTACACCCAAAAAGTACATAAGTACCGTACAGATTACAAAACTCGGCACCGCAATCCCGCAGGTAGCCACCACGCTGATCAGCGAATCCGCAAATTTACCTCTTTTTAATGCTGCAATACACCCAAGCGGAATACCAAGAATCATAGAAACCAGAACGCAGGAACCACCAAGCCTTGCGGATACCGGAAATCTTGAAGTAATAATAGATGTAACCGTACGCCCCCTCTGTTTTAAACTGTCACCGAAATCACCCTGCATCGCATCGGTCATATAAGTAAAATACCTTTGTGACATCGGTTTATCCAGACCATACTTTGCTTCCAATGCAGCAGTTGCCTGGGGACTTATTGCTTTCTCCGACAAAAACGGACCGCCCGGCACCATATTCATCAGAAAGAACGTAAGTGTTGCGACCGCCCAGATCGTCACGATCCCCAGAATAATTCTTTTAACGATGTACTTAAACATAGTTAAAACTCCTTTACTCTTACTAGTTTTTTGCTATATACGCCACACTGTATATTTGATACCGAATAAAAATTTATCCTCATTTAAAACGTTATAATTATGACGTACCTATACTTTATCACACTAATTTACGATAGCACAAAATTCAAGTGATGTCCAATGTTTCGTGAGTTTTCCAGAAATTTTCTGCAAATTTTTACTATAACACAGAAAGTGACAGGATATTTTTTATGTAAATTTATGCAGATTTTTGTGGAATATTAGCAGGATCAGGCCAGGGGCAGTTGACCGAACTTTTAAAATTGTGTTATTTTATAGGGACATGATAAAATGACAGATCAGGAAAAAAAGTAATTTTTACGGAAAGGTATTCGTGATTTATATGAAAAATATTCTGATAATAGAAGATGACTCTGCTTTAACGGCAGGGCTTTGCAGGGCTCTTGCATCGGATGAGTGCCGCAGCGCGGGATGTCACTGCTTAAGAGAGGCAAGGAAATTGCTCCAAAGCAATTTCTATGACCTTGTTGTTCTCGATGTCAATCTGCCGGACGGAAACGGATTTGATTTTTTACAGGAAATAAAACGCAGTTATACCACCCCCGTTATTTTGCTGACAGCCAACGATCTTGAAACGGATATTGTTACTGGCTTAGAACTGGGAGCGGAAGATTATATTACAAAACCCTTTTCCCTCGCTGTCCTGCGCGCCAGGGTTAATGCCGCGCTGCGCAGAAAAAATACGGAAAGGGCGGCGTCCTCCTACCTGTCGGAGCATTACTTTTTTGATTTTGATAAAATGGAATTTTTCTGTGACAATGAAAGAGCAGAACTTAGTAAAACCGAACAAAAACTTCTTCGCCTTTTAGTTGAAAATGCTGAAATTACGTTGAGCCGTGACAGGCTGATCGATTCCATATGGACAGACGGTGCGGAATATGTAGATGAAAATGCCCTTTCCGTCACAATAAAACGGCTGCGGGATAAATTGAAAGCGCAGGAGCACATCAAAACTGTCTATGGCATCGGATATGTCTGGAAAAAGGACGCAAATAAATAATTTTTGTCAGTAAAAATAAATGGAATACGGACCGGGAGATAAAAATGAAAGAACTTATTTTTTATATGTTATGTCTGATCATTATCCTCTTATGTATCGGTTTTATCTTATATCATTTCCATACTCTGCGAACCATGCGCTGCCTGGAAGATATGATAAATGCTGCCATAGAAGGTTCCTTCTCGGAACATATTTTTGATGAGAGCAGGCTTTCCGCCTTAGAAAGCCGCTTTGCCAAATATCTCTCCGCATCCGAAACTTCCTTTAAAAATACGGCAATGGAAAAAGACAAGATCAAGACACTGATCTCCGATATCTCTCATCAGACCAAAACACCGATATCCAATATTCTCCTGTACTCCGAACTGTTGGCAGAACAGAACCTTACGGAAGAATCAAAACAATATGTCTCTGCTCTGACCATGCAGACAGAAAAATTGAAATTTCTGATCACTTCGCTTGTAAAGCTTTCCCGTCTGGAAACCGGAATCCTCACCTTATCTCCCCGGAAAGCTCCTGTTTTTCCGATGCTGGAAACTCTTGCCAGACAATACGCCCCTTTGGCGAAAGAAAAAGGACTTTTCCTGTCCCTGCCGGAAATGGAACAAAACAGAAACTCTTTTGCAATTTTTGACGAAAAATGGACTACGGAAGCTATCGGCAACCTTATCGATAACGCCATAAAATATACGGAAAAAGGCGGCATCACACTTTCCGTAATATCCTATGAGATGTTTCTTTGTATTCAGGTGAAGGATACCGGGATCGGTATACCGGAGGAGGAACATACAAAAATATTTTCACGTTTTTACCGTTCGGAATCCGTACATGAAAAACCCGGCGTGGGAATCGGTTTATTTCTTACCAGAGAAATTATCATGCTGGAAGGCGGCTATATAAAAGTTTCTTCCATACCGGGAAAAGGCTCCGCTTTTTCCATATTTTTACCTCTTTGATTCTAACACAAAACAGCTTCTTTCTTACAAAACTGTCATAATTTCATTCACTTCGGAAAGAATCTGGTAAGATTGTTATGAAAAAATAGTATCTATACAAAGCCGTGCATGACAAATAAAAAATGATATGGAACAAAAAATAAACGGTATGGCTGAAAGGAGACAATTTTTTTTATGGCTATCTTATCAACATCAAATCTTAAAAAAATTTACGGAAACGGAGAAAATGCCGTGCATGCCCTTGACGGCGTGACGCTTTCTATTGAACCTGGAGAATTTGCGGCGGTTGTCGGTACATCAGGCAGCGGTAAATCCACACTTCTTCATATGCTGGGAGGTTTAGACAGACCTACTTCCGGCAATGTTACCGTGGACGGAAAAGATATATTTTCATTGAAAGATGAAGCTCTGACAATTTTCAGACGCCGCAAGATCGGTTTTATATTTCAGAACTTTAATCTGATTCCTGTTTTAAATGTATATGAAAATATCGTTCTGCCGATCCAGCTTGACGGCAATGAACCGGATACCGCTTATATCAACAATATTATCGAAACTTTAGGACTCTCCGAAAAACTTTCCAATCTTCCGAATAATCTTTCCGGCGGTCAACAGCAGAGAGTAGCAATTGCCAGAGCCATCGCCTCCAAACCTGCTATCATCCTGGCGGATGAACCTACGGGAAACTTAGACAGCAAAACTTCTCAGGACGTACTGGGTTTATTAAAGCTGACCAGCCAGAAATTTTCCCAGACCATCGTTATGATCACCCACAATGAGGAGATCGCGCAGCTTGCCGACCGGATCATCCGGATTGAGGACGGCAAAATCGTAACAAGAGAGGCAATGTGAGAAAGTCCAGCTAAGAAATGTCAATAGGTAAAATGAAAAATGTTGAAAAAGATTTTTTCAAGTAGTTGAAGTAAAAAAGGGTAACTTTAATAAGCCCAC
>JAAWOG010000047.1 GCA_022799355.1 Lachnospiraceae bacterium
CAGAATCAGGATGGCAGGTATAAAAAACAGTCCCTGCTTTCCGATTGCCGTGAGCGTAGCCCGGAAACTGTAGCCGATGGACTGCGTCAGCATATTACCCATAATCGTAAACGCCTGTGTCGGCAGTATAACACACTGCATTTTCAGCGCAAGCGCCCCGATACGTATCACT
Source organism: Lachnospiraceae bacterium (assembly GCA_022799355.1). Taxonomy (GTDB): domain Bacteria; phylum Bacillota; class Clostridia; order Lachnospirales; family Lachnospiraceae; genus 1XD8-76. The sequence continues at coordinate 173 of JAAWOG010000047.1, forward strand.
TCCGCATCCTCCCTGCGAAACAGACGCATAATAGGCGTAGATACCGTAAACATAATGACCGCCATCGTAAACAGAAATACAAACGCCACCTTTAAGCAAAAGTAATAGGCTTCCAGCACTCTCTCGTACTTCTTTGCACCGAAATTAAAACCGCACACCGGCTGAAATCCCTGTCCGAAACCGATCAGAGCCGAATTGATAAACATCATAATCCTGGTCACGATAGACATCGCAGCAACCGCCGGATCACCAAATGACGAAGCTGCCACATTCAGAAGCACCGAAGCCGCACTTGCCAGCCCCTGCCTGCCAAGTGTGGGCATACCCGCAGATAATATTTCCTTATAGATCCATCCCTTCAGCGTAAAAAACTTCGGATAGGGCTTCAGTACATTCCCTGCCCGGATCACCAGAAACAACAGGATCAGAAAACTGATAAACTGGCTCATTATTGTCGCGATTGCCGCACCGGAAATTCCCATTTCAAAACCATAGATCAAAATCGGATCAAGGATCACATTCAGCACACCGCCTGCGGTAATACCAAGCATCGAAAGGCCGGCATTTCCCTGCGCACGCAGATGATTATTGAATACAAAGGACACCGTCATATAAGGAGCCGCGATCAGAATATATTTCCCATAGTCTTTGGCATATGGCGCAATCGTCTCCGTCGCCCCCAGCATACGCACCAGCGAATCCATATTCACAATCCCGAATACCGCCAGCAAAAGTCCGCAGGCAAACGCCGTATATACCGCCGTGGAGCATGCTCTCTGTGCTCTTTCCTGCTTTTTCTCTCCCAGCATACGGGACATATAATTTCCGCTTCCCATACCGAGTGTAAAACCGATGGCCTGAATCATCGCCATCAGAGAAAAATTAACCCCCACCGCTCCTGACGCGGCAGTACTTAACTGGCTCACGAAGAAAGTATCCGCCATATTATAAATGGATGTGATCAGCATACTGATGATCGTAGGTACCGCAAGGCGCGGTATCAGCTTATTGACAGGTGTCTCAATCATCATTTTATACTTTTCTTCGTAAGACATTTCACGCCGCATTGTTCTCATCCTCTTTTACCATACCGTGTTATTCCTCTTCCTGTTCCCGTTCATTATAACACGAACCGTCCATTTCGGCATAGTAAAAAAACAGCCGGATACAAACAGCCAAAATGCATCCCCACCTGATCGGAAGATTTTCCGCCAGTCATTTTAATATATTGGAATAATAGGGAATGATCAGATAAGTACCCGCAGGAATATCATCGGCATTCTCCAAATGGTTCATATATACTACTTCCCTTATATAGGAATCATGGGTTTCATAATGTTCCTGATCCGCATAGGTATGAGCGATCGATGTCAGTGTTTCATCCTCCCCGATGCGTATGTTCTTATAATATTTAAAAGAAAGTTCACTCTCTTTTGCGCTTCCGGCTTCGGAGATCATACTGTTTATTCCGAAAAGCGCAGTACAGATAAAAATCGCCGCCAGGATAAGCAGAAAAATATGTCTTCTGATCTCCGCATTCCTTCTTTTCTTATTATTCCGAATCCTCGCATCCCATTTGCTGACCGGTAATGTACTGTAAGTATTGTTGATTGCCGCACTGTTCATAACTTTCTCCCCCTCTTCGTTGTCCGTGACTGTTTTTGATTTTCAGAAGAGCACTAAGGCAATTTGTCCGCTGCCCCTTCCTCTCATCCCTTCCATATCAATGTCACGGTCCCAGCATATCATATGAACTGTCCTATAAAACGGACACATTACTCCAAAACATTTGTTCAGAACATCTGTTCTCTTTGTAAAAACAGAATATCATGTGAACAAACGTTTGTCAATCAAAAATTCAAACATTTGTTCGGAATATATGTTTGCTTTTTGAAAAAAAGTATGTTATACTGGTTTCACAGTATTCATAAAAGCTGTCTGCAGCATTGCAGCAAATCATAAACCAAATACTCAGTGCGGATATCCGAAAGAAATAAACCGGATATCCGGCAATACCATCAACATATTTCATACGGAAAAGAGGGTTACTTATGGCAAAAGGAAAGATCACCACAAAGCAGGAAGAAATTCTGAATTATATGAAGGAAGAAATTCTAACGAAAGGATACCCGCCTACGGTGCGGGAAATCTGTCAGGCCGTACATTTAAAATCCACCTCCTCCGTCCATGCCCATCTTGCAACTCTGGAAAAGCTGGGACTGATCGAACGTGATCCCACAAAGCCCCGCGCTATTGAAATCTGTGATGACAGCTTCCAGATGGTGAGAAAAGAAATTGTCTCCCTGCCGGTTGTCGGTACCGTTGCTGCTGGCCAGCCGCTTCTTGCCCAGCAGAATATCGACAGTTATTTTCCTGTTCCCGCGGAATTTGTACCCGGCGGAGAATCTTTTGTTTTAAAAGTAAAGGGAGATTCGATGATCAATGTCGGCATTTTTAACGGCGACCGGATTTTTGTGAAATCCTGTAATACGGCATCAAACGGCGATATCATTGTGGCACTGGTGGACGACTCCGCCACGGTAAAGACATTTTATAAAGAAAAGGACCATATCCGCCTGCAGCCGGAAAATGATACTATGGAACCTATCATTGTGGATGACTGTACTATCCTCGGGAAAGTATTCGGCGTTTTCAGAATGCTCTGATTTTAGTTAATGAAAAAAGCTTTTCTCCTGCTCCCGCACCGGATACTCTATAAGCTTTTACTGAAATTTATCCCTTAAAGGGCTCCATACGCATAACAAAGAGTCCGGCAAGCCGGACTCTCGCGCCGGAGCGCGGCTGCATCAGCAGCCATATTCCTTTGCGCGGAGTGCGCATCTATGCGGAACGTTTTTATTTCATAGGACGCAATTTCCCATGAAATAAAAAACGGGATAGAAACCGATTTAAGGCTTCTATCCCACAAAACACAGCAAACCATTTTACAAATTGTCTGCCTCTATTTCTTTTCCGTCGCGCCAGATCCTCTCCAGATCATAAAACAGCCTGTTTTCCGTATCGAAGATATGCACAATGATATCGCCGTAATCCATCAAGATCCAGTTGGCGTTATTATATCCTTCCTTCTGCTTCATTGCCGCCCCTGCTCTGCCCAGCGTTTCATCCACATTATCACACATCGCCTGTATCTGGCTGCGGTTTTTTCCGCTGGCTATGATAAAATAATCCGCAATCGTGGAAATATCACTGATATCTATCACTTTTATATCTTCCGCCTTTTTGTCCTCCAGTGCCTGAATTGCCAGTTTCGCCATCTCTTTTGCTTCCATCAGCTTTTCTCCCTTCTTTTACAAACAAGTATCTTATCATCACTGCACACCGCTTATTTCCGTCAGACTCTTGTTGTAATGATCATAAGTTTTTTGCGTCATCGGATCTATCTCATGATCCGTCCCCCGTAAATACCGGAGCGTGTCTTTTAAAATCTCCACCAGCGCTTTATCCAGATTCTGAAAAGCCAGCCGCCTGAGTTCCGGAAGCCTTGTGGAATGATTTCTGCCCGGCTCAATATAATCCGCAATGAATACAATCTTTTCCAGCATACTCATCCCTGGTCTGCCGGTGGTATGGTAACGGACCGCGTTTAAAATATCCTCATCACGCACACCATATTTATGCTCCGCCAGATAAGCCCCTGCCTTTGCATGGAGCAGAAAAGGATTTTTTGCCTCCGTCAGATTGATCTCAATGGACTGTTTTTTACAGAGGCTGATCTTCTTGTCATTGCTCAGGCACTTTGCGCAATCATGCAAAAGACCTGCAATCTCCGCCCTCTCCGTATCAATGTCATAGCACATGGCAAGACATGCCGCCGTATAAGTGACTCCAAGCGTATGTTCAAACCGCTTTTTATCCTGTACTTTTTTGATCTGTGCACGTAATTTCGCAATATCCTCTTTCCCCATACTGCCTACTGCTCCTGTACAACCTTACTTTCATAAAAATGATTTTTGATGATATACTGCCGCACTTTTTCAGGCAGCATGTAACGGATGGAATGCCCTTCGGCAATCTTTTCCCTGATCATGGAAGAAGAAATATCCACATGCCTGACATGGAGCAGCCTGATATCCGCATGATATTTTTCTTTTAGTTCGTCAATCTTCTCTTCCATATCCGTATACTTTTTACTGCCCCGCACAGCCGCCAGAATCTTAGCATTCTGAAAAATGACGTCAGGATCTTTCCATTCTTCCATCGTAAAAAGATTGTCCGCCCCGACGATCAGATAAAATTCCCTGTCAGGATAGCGCTTTTTCAGCTCAAGCAGCGTATCACAGGTATACGAATTTCCTTCCCTCTCAACTTCAATGGTGGAAAGGGCAAAATTGGAATTATCTTCTATCGCCAGCCCTGTCATATGGATTCTGTCCTTCGCCGGAAGAATTTCCGATGCATCCTTTAAATAAGAACACCCCGTCGGAACAAACAAAACCTCATCAAGTCCTGCCTCCTCCTGTGCAATCTCCGCAATGATCAGATGTGCCATATGAACAGGATTAAATGTGCCGCCAAGAATACCTACCTTTTTCATCATCATACCTCACAACAACTTTATTTGGGCAATTCTATTTTTTTATGGTCTTTATTTTCCTTATATAAAACAATCTTTTTTCCGATGACCTGCACCACCTGGGAATGCGTACGTTCCGCCAGCATCTCTGCCATCTCTTTCGGATCATCCATACAGTTTTTCAGCACGCTGATCTTGATCAGTTCCTTTTTATTGAAACCTTCCAGGATGGATTCCGTATATTCCGGCGTTAACGATCCCTTTCCGATCTGGAAACTGGGCTCTAATGTCATCGCAAGCCCCTTCAAATAAGCTCTCTGTTTACTTGTCATATCATATCCTCCATAAACCTCGCACTCCGTGCTCGCACTTACGTGAACCTTCTCAATTCGCTTGCGCTCATTGAGAAGTAGCGAATAACCTCGCACTCCGTGCTCGGTTATTCTTCACTCTGGGTAATATTCGAAGGAGAGGCCGTATAGTCTGACCGTGTCACCCTCCTCGATTCCCAGTTCCTTCAACTCCTCAAGAATACCGTTTTCCCGTAAAAACCGCTGGAAGAAAGCAAATCCCTTCTCGGATTCCAGGTTCGTATAACCCAGCATCTTCTCAATCCTCGGTCCTTCCACGACATATTCATCCTTTTCGGCATCATAGGTAACGGTATGGGGCTCGTCTTTTTGATACAGCGCCATTTCAGGATCATACTCCTGCTCAAAAATAACCGGTTTTTCCTTTATTTCGGCAAGGCGGTTTTTTACGGCATAGAGCAGTTCTTTTACCCCTTCCCCGGTCACCGCCGAAATGGCAAAGACAGGGACGCCCTTCGGTTCAAATTCCTCCCTGATCTTCTGCACCGGATCATCCTCTCCGAAAATGCAGTCTATCTTATTTGCCGCAATAAACTGAGGTCGCATGGCGATATCCTTTTGGTAATTTTCCAGTTCTTTATTGATGGCATAAATATCCTCTATCGGATCACGCCCCTCCGTAGAGGCGGCATCCACAATGTGGAGCAGCATCTTCGTCCGCTCAATATGGCGCAGGAACTCATGCCCAAGCCCTATACCCTCGGATGCCCCTTCGATCAGCCCCGGAATATCCGCTATCACGAAACCGTCTCCGTCCATGTCCACAACGCCAAGATTAGGATTCAATGTCGTAAAATGATAATTCGCGATTTTGGGTTTCGCATTGGTCACCCTGGATAAAAAGGTGGATTTTCCCACATTCGGAAAACCCACAAGCCCCACATCCGCTATCACTTTCAGTTCCAGCAAAAGCTCTAACTCCTTTGCCGGCTGTCCCGGCTGGGCATACTTCGGCGCCTGCATCGTGGATGTCGCATAGTGCTGGTTGCCGTTGCCGCCTCTGCCCCCGGTGAGCAGTACAAAGCGAAGGTTATCGCCGGACATATCCGTGATCACTTTTCCGCTCTCCGCTTCCTTAATAACCGTACCCGCCGGCACTTTGATCACAATGTCCTTCCCGTTTTTCCCATGGCAGTTTTTCTTACCGCCTTCCTCGCCGTTGCCCGCACAATATTTTCGGATATGCCTGAAATCCGTCAGCGTATTTAATCCCTCGTCTACCGCAAAGATCACGCTGCCGCCGTTTCCGCCGTCGCCCCCGTCCGGTCCGCCGTTGGGCACATATTTTTCACGCCGGAAAGAGACATGGCCGTCTCCTCCCTTACCGCTCTTTACATAAATTTTTGCTCTGTCTGCAAACATATATTTTCCTGCCTGTTATTATGAAAAAGAAAGGAGCTCCAAACAACCGTTTGAAGCCCCTGATATTTTTATTTGCCTGCAAGGGGCCAGGACGGGTAACCCGCATATCCATTTAAGCCACATGCATCACAAGAAACTTATTCCTCGTTTCTCTCTACCGGATAAACGGAAGCCTGCTTTCTGTCTCTTCCTTTTCTCTCGAATCTCAGAACGCCGTCTACCAGTGCAAATAATGTATCATCTCCGCCGATCCCAACGTTGTTGCCGGGATGAATCTTCGTTCCACGCTGTCTGTATAAAATATTACCTGCTTTTACAAACTGTCCGTCCGCTCTTTTCGCGCCAAGCCTTTTAGATTCGGAATCTCTGCCGTTCTTTGTGGAGCCGACACCCTTCTTGTGCGCAAAAAACTGAAGGTTCAATTTCATCATGGTCTTACACCTCCTCAAATTTTACTTTACAATACTTTTTACCGTACTGTTTTTCAATACTCACACAGCCCAGGACCAGGGAATCCAACAATACCTCTGCCTTTTCATCCATCCCCTTCGGAAAACTGCAGGCGATCCGCCCTTTCTCTTCGTCTTCTTCCGGTCTGATCGGCAGCCCGCATAACTCTTCCAGAGAATTTAATGTATTAATGACAAGTACGGACAATGCGGCGCAGACGATATCTTCCCCGCGCTCCGCATATCCGGCATGTCCCCTGCATTCCAGTTCCCTGTACTCTCCCTGCCCGGTTTTGCGAAAAATCACTGTCGTCATAAAACGTTAGCCGTTGATCTTATCAATCTTAACCTGTGTGTATGCTTGTCTGTGACCGTTTTTCTTGTGGTAGCCGGTTTTTCTCTTATACTTGTAAACGATGACTTTTTTGCCCTTGCCCTGTTTTTCAACAGTGCCGGTCACTGTCGCGCCTTTCGCATCTGCGCCGACTTTCAGTCCGTTATCGCTTACTGCCAGTACCTGGTCAAATGTTACAGAGCTTCCTTCTTCCACATCCAGCTTTTCCACGCGGATGACATCACCTTCGGAAACCTTGTACTGCTTTCCACCTGTTGCAATAATTGCGTACATACCGTACCTCCTGTTTACATTACTCGCTGGCTTCGGCGGCATATCATGCGACTTTGTCAGAAAATCTTCCGCGGAAGATTTTCTATATGAATTTATTTCCACAAGAATAAATTCACATCAGCCTCGCCATGCGGCATACCCTGATATAATAGCATCACAGGCGGAACTTGTCAAGGAAATTTTTCACCATATCACCACATCATCACCATTCCCTTAAAGACTGCCGCCACTGCCACAGTTTCGTATAATATGCCTCGTCCTTCCCCGGCAAAAGATAAGCTGCGCAGATATATGCATATTCAAAAAAGCAGTAGTTCTCCTGTGAAATACGGCTCTGCACCATATTTAATATCCCCTCCGCCCACTCTTTATATGACGCATCCTGTGCCGCGAGCCATGCCGCAAGGGTAAAGGCAGGAATCATGGGCCAGTCGATCTGCCCCTTGCAGATTCTGTCAATCTCGCGAAGTGATATCCGTGCCAGGATGCATACCGCCGCAAACTGTACCCGGAACAGCCACTCCTCCGCATAAAACCGGTCACTCTTTTGATTCGGCGGATAAACCATAACGCCGTAAAGTTCCTCCCACTGTCCGTCAGAGAGTTTTTCCGCATATTGTTTTGCCGCTTCGTACCAGCTTTTCAAATTGAAATCCGTTTCCGCCAGTTCACCGACGAGACCACTCACATAGTCCGAAGGCTTCTCCACGGCGGGAAGAGGCGTATTGATATCAGGATATTTCCACAAAACGATCCCTTCTTCATCTAAAGTTTCATCTAACGGCGGATTCTGCGCCTTCCCGGCGGTCAGTTCAAAAGCGGCGGATTCTCCGCTGATCTGCTCAAGCGCCAGACGCACGGCGGCTATGCTGCTAGGCGATTCCTGACATGTCGTGGCACAGCGGACAACCCCCGATCCGGTACCGTTTTCACGCATACTGCGCACCGCGTTGATGATGCTCTCCGTGCTCGAATCAAGATAATCCACATTCGGCGTCAACGTCTCAAATGCCGCCAGCCGGCATAACTCCCTGCCCCGATCGTTTCCCGTATCCGCGGCGGCGCACAGCGCAAGCCTCTCAAGCTCATAGGGCTCTCCATCCTCCATAAAACAGCAGAAAATCCGGGAAGGCTCCGCCCAGCCGCAGTCATTGTAATCCCCTGCTTCCAGCACTTTATTATAGCATTCTCCCGCCTTCTGCCAGCGTCTCTTTTTAAAATAGTAATCTCCCAGATCATTGTAGGCGGAAGCGTTCTTCGGATCGGAGACAACTCCAAGAGCGATATACCGCTCCGCCTCCTCCTCTTTTTCCAGGTCAAGATATGTCAGCCCCGCAAAGGTATATCTCGATGTGGTACCGCCGCGCTCAAGTCCTTTTTGTATCACTTCCAGCGCCTTCTCGGGCTTTTTTTCATGGCGGTACAAATTGCATTCCACAACATATCTGTCGCTGGTATCCTCTCTGTCCCCGCACAGAGTCATGCTGTCAAAAACGGCATGGCACAATGCCCACAAATGCAGCCGCAGCGCTTCCTCACATCCGTCTATCGTAAATAAGATGGCTGCAATAAACGCACAGACTGCCTCTTCTCCCGCCTTTGAAACAATCTCCTGATCGGAGAGCCATACCTGCAAAAGTTCCGTGTCATCCTCCTCACCCCGCCAGAGACAGGATGCATAATACCTGAACGCTTCCCGTATATTTCCGCTCTCATACAGATCCTGCGCCTTTTCCACAATTTCTGATCTCATCGCTTTCATGGCTCCTTTCTCATTGCTACAGACTGTTGTGCATGTCGATTGCCCATGACAGATCATAGAAATGGAACAATCCGTCATCCTCCGCCAGCTCTTTTTCCTGCAGGATATTCATACAGATTCCATACGCGGTGTCATTGATCCCGTGGGGAATGATATCACCGTTTGTCAGATAAATATGAAACTGATACACCATCTCGCTATAGACGGCAGGATCATCCTCCTGCAGCGAAAAGTATACGGTATCATCCATCCGCTTTGCTTCTTTCGGCTGCATAATCCCTGTAAAAAAGCCGTCCCACACTTCAAATCCTCTCGACTGCAGCCCGCCGATCATAAAGGGCTTTAAAAGCTGGATCGCCCTGTCGTTGAGACGGTGTTTGTGGATGCGCATCTGCTCCGCCATCGCATAGAAATTGCCAACCACCCTGTGTTCCATACCGGACAGCGCCAGCCTGTCCATAAAACGGTTCATATCCTGCAGCAGTCCTTCCATATCCTGCCTTTCCGCACCGGGGATCATCACAGCCGCGATGCCAAGTTCCCTGTCGATATAACGGCTCCGGTAGGAAATCTCCGTCTGCGTTTGACACTGCGGACAAAGGGGATAAAAAAAATTCTCCTCATCCAGGATCTCTCTGGCCTCCTGCCAGAGAAGCGTATCAAAACAATTTACCATCTGTGCGGTAAAAATATGACCGCAGTTACGACACTGAACCGATGTCTCTCCCACTGCCCAGGGGTTTTTCATGCGATGAAGCTGATTCAACAGATACACCATCCTTTCCCGTAAAAAATTATATTTCTTTTTTTCTGATAAATAACGGAATCGTATCAAGGGGAGCCGCCGCTTCTATCTCCTGTCCTCCCTCATACTCCGTCCCAGTGGCATGTTCCACCCAGGTAACTCCCTTCGGCAGATATACCCTGCGGGCTCTTAGCCCGGCGCAAAGAATCGGCGCCACCAGAATATCCGGTCCGTAACAATACTCATCTTCCACTTCCCAGCAGATAGGATCTTCCGGGAACATATAAAACAGCGTCCTCATCACAGGCGTTCCTTTTTCGTGCGCCTCCTCCATCAGTTTTCTCGTATAAGGGCGCATCTTCTCCCGCAGTTCCAGGTATTTTCTGCAGATCTCATAAACCTCTTCCCCATAGCTCCATACCTCGTTCGCCGCCCCGGAACAGCAAAAAGCGCCGCCCGTTGTTCCCTGCATGGGCTGCCTTGGCTCTCTGTCCCCGTGAAGCCGCATCACCGGGCAGAAGGTTCCCCACTCAAACCAGCGGACAAAGAGTTCCCGGAATTTCGGATCATTGGGATCGCCGCCGTGGAAGCCGCCGATATCCGTCGTCCACCAGGGAATCCCCGAAAGCCCCATATTGAGCCCCGCGGCAAGCTGATTGCGCATACTCTCAAAACTCGATGCGATATCACCGGACCAGACAAGCGCCCCGTACTTCTGGCTTCCCGCCCAGGCACAGCGCAGAAGGTTTACGATATTCTCCTGCCCCTCCTGTTCCATGCCCTCGTAAAACGCCCGCGCGTAATCCACCGGATAGATATTTCCGATCTGTAAATCCGTGCCCAGATAATACCTGTAGTTATCAAAATCATATGCCGTATATTCGGGCTCCGCCTCATCCAGCCAGAATACTTTGATACCCTTCTCGTAATAATTCCGTTTTACCTTGTCCCATACATAGCGCCGCGCCTTTGGATTGGTGGCGTCAAAATGGATGGTCGCCCCCTGAAAATCCAGTCCCACACGGCATCCCCTCTCGGTGCGGATCAGATACCCCTTCTCCAGCATCTCCTCATAATTCTCACAGGTTTTATCCACCGTAGGCCAGATCGATACCATCAGTTCGATCCCCATCTCCTTCAGTTCCCGTACCATCCCCTCGGGATCAGGCCAGTAATCCGAATCGAATTTCCATTCTCCCTGCTTTGGCCAATGGAAGAAATCAATGACGATCAGATCGATCGGAAGATTTCTGCGTTTGTACTCCCTTGCCACTTCAAGCAGTTCCTCCTGTGTCTGATAGCGGAGTTTGCACTGCCAGAAGCCGAGCCCATACTCCGGCATCATCGGCACCGTCCCCGTCACCTTCGCATAAGCCTCCTCGATCTCTGCCGGTGTATCTCCCGCCACGATCCAGTAATCCAGCACCTTTGTGGAATACGCCTCAAAACTCATAATATTCCTGCCAAAGACCGCTCTGCCCACACCCGGATTATTCCATAAAAACCCGTAGCCCAGCGAGGATACCGCGAAGGGAACGCTGGCCTGGGAATTGCGGTGCGCCAGTTCCAGATCCATCCCCTTTAAATCCAGATAAGGCTGCTGATACTGTCCCATCCCATAAATTTTCTCGTTTTTATCCGCGGATTCAAACCGCATGGTCAGATGATAATCCCCGCCCGGGATCGGCTGAAACTCCCTCGCCTCCACTTCGATGGCGCTGCACTTTTTATCCAGCACATCCCGCCTGTTGCGCCAGTATTCCTCCAAAAGCAGCCTGCCGTCCCTGCGGTACACCGTGATTTTCCCAAGCTTTGTTATCTCCGCATAAATCTTTCCGTTTTCAATCCTTGCCCCGGCGCTATTCAAAGCAATCTGAGCCTTTTTATCTCCTTTTTTGCATAAAGCCCAGTCCTGATCCGGCATCCGGCACTCCTTCGTCGCCCTGACTCTCAGCGCATTCTCTCCCCACGCCTCAATCAGAACTTCCTCGGCGTCATATCTGAATATCAGTTTCCCGTCTTCTATTTTCAACATTTCTTTATTCTTTCTCCTTTTAAAGCCGTCAAATATGATCCTGTCCGATATCTCTTTTCCCTATTATAAAAGAACATGATACCAGTTACAAGACCTGTTTACAGTCACAACTGTCTATCCCTTAACTGCCCCGCTGGTCATACCACTGACAATATACTTCTGCATAAAAATAAAGATCAGTGCCACCGGAATAATCGTCACCACCGCAAATGCCGTCAGGTAACTCCACTTTGTTCCGTATTGTCCCATAAAATTAAAGATTCCTGCCGTGATAGGCCTCTTTTCCTGATCCAGAATAAAGGTCATACCATAGGCGAGATCACCCCAGGCATAGAGGAAGGAGAAGATCGCACAGACCATAACCCCCGGTTTTGCAATTGGGATCAGGATGCGCAGAAACGCCGTAAACCTGTTGCAGCCGTCCAGGTACGCCGCCTCCTCCAGATCTTTCGGTATGGAAGCAAAGTAATTTTTAAGGATCAGTACCGAAAACGGGATACCAATCGTTGCATCCGCCAGCATTGCCGCAATCCAGGTATTATAGACATGCATATTCTTGAACATGATAAACATGGGCGTAAGCAATACCGATACCGGCAGCATCTGCGTTACCAGAAAGGCAAGAAGCATCAATTTTCTTGCTTTAAAACGGTATTTTGCAATGCCATAGGATGCAGGAACCGCCAGAAGAACTGCGATGACAGTCGCTCCCGCAGAGATCAGAAAACTGTTTCCGAAAGAACGGAACATATTAAAATCTCCTGTCTCCACCTGCGCTGCATAGGATTTCAGGTTCAGAATATGCGGATAAAAGGTGGGCGGATTCCGAAAGATTTCCTGTTCCGTCTTCAATGAAGTGATCAGTGCCCAGTACAACGGAAACAGCAGGATACAGAGAATCAGCACCGCCGCCCCACTAAGCAGTATATTTTTTCTACCTGTTACCTTTTTTTCTTCATCCATTATTCTTCCTCCCCCGCTGTCGTTGCTTTAATATAAAATACGCCTATTATAAGCAGGATAATAAGCAGCACATTTGCCACCGCAGAGCCCTTGCTGTACTGAAACATCTCAAAGGACAGCTTATAAGAATAGGTCGAGAGCATATGGGTGGAATTCACCGGTCCGCCGCTTGTCATCACGTATACCAGATCATACACTTTAAAAGTATAGATAAACCCGAGAATCAGCACCGATTCAATGGTAGGACGAAGCAATGGCAGCGTGATACTGAAAAATGTCTGTACTTTATTCGCGCCGTCAATGGATGCACTCTCGTACAATTCCTTCGGAATCGTCGTCAGTCCGGTGGAAATCAATATCATATTGAACGGTATGCCGATCCATATATTGGCGCAGACTAACGCGAACATCGCCGTCCCCGGAGTAGTCAGCCACTCAATATTTTTACTGATCAGATGCAGACTTCTTAAGATATGGTTGATCACACCGATGTCTGTCGCAAAAAGCAGCCTGAACATCAAAGCAGTAACCGTAATCGGTATCATCCAGGGCACTAACAGAATTCCCCTGACAGGCTTCGCAAAGGAAAATCGTTTGCTGAAAAACAGTGCCAGTATAAATCCGATCAGGAACTGGAAGATCAGGCAAAGGATCGTATATTTGAGTGTATTAACCAGAGAAGTCCTGAGTACATCGTCCCTAAACAATTCCAGATAATTTTCAAACATAATAAAATTTTTTGTTCCCCGTACCAAGTTTCCCGCATTCACATCCTGGAAACTCAGGACAATATTGCGAATGATCGGATAACCCACAAAAATCAGCATATACAGAAAAGCCGGAAGAACAAACAGTATTCCCACATTGTCATAGCGGAATAATTTTTTTTGTTTTTTCATGAAATACCTCCTGTTTTCTCACTTCTAACAGCAGATTATACAGTCTTTAAACTGTGTCTCTGCATAAAAAATGCCGCCGCACAAATGATACTTATGTACACTTTGTGCGGCGGCTTTGTAAGTTTATTTCACAATTCCGTCGATTGTTCCCTGTGCCTGGGCTGCCGCATCTTCCGGCGTTGCAGTTCCTGTAATCACCTGATTAAAGGCTAAGGAAATCGCATCGGATACACTGGGCCAATCGGCTAAAGGACCTCTCGGCATTGCGTAATTCAGTTCCTCTACAAAAGGCTGATACGGTGAATCCGCTTCAAACTGGTTCTCGGCGATTGTTTTGTCCGCAGAGATATAACCGAATTTTTCCATCATAAATTTCACTTTTTCCTCGGATGTTGCGTAAGTAAGAAAATCCAGAGCTCCATCCACATTTCCGCCGTTAATCACTGCATAATTCTCACCGCCGAGTACGGAAGAATATTCGGAATCCTTCGGGATCAGCGTCACTTTCCAGTTCAGATCCGGCACCTCAGACTGCATGGTGGGTATCTGCCAGGGACCATTCTCCATCATTGCCACGTTGCCGGAGATAAACTGATTCATCACATCGCCCTGTGTCCAGTTGATACACTCTTTGCTCATAACGCCCTCGTCAATCAGATCCTGGATAAAGGACAAAGCACGGATACCGTTTTCGTTGTTGATATCGTAAGATGTTGCCCCTGTGGACCAGAGCCAGGGAACAAAGTTAAAGGTTCCCTCTTCGTTTTGTACACTGCACAGCGCAAGACCGGTCACATTGTCCGTTGTCAGAGCTTTAGCCGTCTCTTTCAGTTCATCCCAGGTAGTCGGCACACTGCAGCCGGCATCATTCAGCATGTCCTCATTATAGTACAGTGCAAGACAGTTTACGCCAAAAGGTACGCCGTAGAGCTTTCCGTCCACCGTACAGGAGTTTACGGTTCCTTCATAATAACTGCTGACATCAAATTTTCCCGTAATGTCCTCAAAAATTCCCATATCCACATAAGATGCATGGTCCGGCGAGTCCAGAATTGCGATATCCGGCAGTTCATCCGCGGAAGCACCTATGGATAACTGCTTTTTAAAATCCGCAAAGGGTACATATTTTGCCGTCACCTGATAGCTGCTCTGGGATGTATTATATTCCTGAATTACCTGATCCAGCGCTACCTGATGTCCTTCCGTCTCCCAATAATACCAGATCGTCACCGCATCCGCGCCATCCGCAGCCGGCTCTCCCGTTTCCTCTGCGGATGCTTCCTCTTTGGACGATTCCTCTGCCGCCGGCTCCGCCGTTTCCTGAGTCTCACCCGAAGCGCCGCATCCGGTGATCACGCCTGTCATCATCGTAAATGTTGCCAGTAATGCAATCCATTTTTTCCTCTTCATCACTTTCCTCCTTTATTCCTTTGTTGTCGGGTTTTGATGAATTTATCATATCTCCTATCACCGCCTTCCGAAACGGTAAAAATATGAAAAAAGGTGAATTATCTAAACTGATATCAAAACCGCACTGTTTCCATACGGTTACCTGTGGGATTTTCTGTATTCCGCCGGCGACATTCCAACGCACTCTCTGAACACTCTCGCAAAATATTTTGCGTCCGTATAGCCGACTTTCTCCGAAATTTCATACTGCTTTAGCTGGGTTCCGATCAGAAGTTCCTTCGCTTTCGCCAGGCGGTAGTTGCGGATATATGCGCTGAAATTCTCCCCCAGTTCTTTATGAAACTGTGCGCCCAGGTACTCCTGTGTCAGTCCCAGCCTGTCCGCAATTTCGTTTAAAGTTATGCCGTCCGCATAAAATTCATGAATGATACTCTGCGCCTTCTTTACCGCAAGGCTCACGGCTCCCGTTTCCCCCTCCACGACATCCATATGGGAAAACAATCCCTCAAAGGTCCTTTTCAGTTCCCTTTCGTTTTTTGCATTCATCACCTGATCCAGAAGTTTTTTCTGATCAATGCTCCGGTAATCGATACAGCCCACCTCCTTCGCAATATTCAGAACAGACCACTGAAAACGTATGCAGGATTCCTTAATCTCCTTGGGGGAATATACTTGTCCGTTTAAAAAGTATTGTTGAAACTTCCCGGTTATCTCCCGGATCTTTTCCTTTTCGCCCATGCAAATCGCTATTTTCATCTGGTTTTCCAGTTCCACCGGATATACACAGATCTCTGTCTGAATATCCGCGATACGGGGGTAAGATATCAGCACATCATCGCCGAGAACGATATTCCAGTCCATATAAGGGAGCAGTTTATGATAACCTTCTCTGATCGCTGCCACTCCCGGCACCTCCATCATGCCATAGCTGACTTCTTTCTCCTTCCCGCCTCTTTTATGAAACAGAATCTGACTCTGATACCACCGCTCTGTCTCCTGTCTGGAAGAATAACCATAAAGCAGTGCCAGAATCGCTTTATCATATTCCATATCCACCAAAGCATACCTGAGCCCTTTCTGTTCCAGTAAACGGCACATATCCCGGCGCTTTTTATCTCTTCCGCCCTCAAAATCCTCCCCCATATAGATTAACAGTTCAATCAGCGGCATATCCTTTGCAATACCATACTTCCTCTCCAGAAATTCCTCTGTTTTTTCGTCATCTTCCAGTGATGACACTCCGTACAAAATACTCGAGACTATATTTTCCAGGCTTCCCATTTTATCCGGCGTTCTCTTTTGTTCCTGCTCACAAAGATTTTGTATTTTCCGGATAGTCTGAACAAACTCCTGCACCATCACCGGTTTGATGATATAATCACACACTCCAAGTTTCACGGCACGCTGGGCATAGGAGAACTCCGAATATGCCGTCAGGACGATCACCTTCGCCGTAATTCCCTGTTCCTGCATCTTTGAGAGCATTTCCATTCCGTCCATGACCGGCATTTTAATATCGGTGATGACCAGGTCCGGCATACATTTCTCAATACAGGCAAGTCCCTCCTGTCCGTTTCCTGCAACACCCACGATGCTGATCTCAGGAAACATCTTTCTCATCAGATCACAGAGTCCTTCCCTGATCAGTATCTCGTCTTCAATCACCACTGCTTTCATGAACTTTTCCGCCTCCCGTAATCCGTATCTTATCTTTGCTTATCTCTGCTTTCAATCTTTTCTTCTCCTGTAACAGGAATCCATATCTGCACCCGGGTTCCTTCCCCCTGTTTACTCCGTATTAAAATCCGTGTTTTTTCTCCGTAGTACATATGTAACCTTGTGATCGCATTTTCCATACCGATGTGGTTTTTATCTTCTGTTTTCCGGAATATCCCCTGATTCATCTCCCGCACGATCTCCTTTGGCATACCGCAGCCGTTATCTTCTATTCCTATTTTTATGAAATCACTTTCCCTTACCATCTCCATCCGCAGACAATATGCCCGTTCCACCCCCTCAAACCCATGCAGAATGGCATTTTCGACAAATGGCTGCAAAAGCAGCTTGTGAATTGTAAGATTCATCAATTCCGGCTGTACATTGATATGGCAGTCAAAGGAATTTTTCAGCTTTGTCTGCTGTAAAAAAATATACTGCTTCAGCCACTCCACCTCATCCCTTATCTTTACAACACCATTGCTGTCCGATATGCCGTAACGCAGAATGCGTGCCAGAGTAGTGATCATATTGCTGATCTCATATTCGTCCTTATCGATTGCCATCCAGTTGATCGTATCCAGCGTATTATAGAGAAAGTGTGGATTAATCTGGGCTTCCAATGCTGCAATTTCCGCGTTTTTCTGCTTCACCACGGACTTTTTCAGCCTCTCCATCATTGGCAGGACCGACAAAAGTGAGAGCAGCATGATAAAGCCCAGTATTTTCTGTTGTTGATGGAGCCCCTGTACAAGTTCGTTCTGATTTGTCGCCCGGATGATCTCCCAGCCGGTCTTATCATCATACACTGAATAGACCGACAGTTCTCTGTCTCCCAAAAAACCGGTCTGCCTTGCTGTCTCCTGATACGCTTCCCTTTTTGCCGCCTCATTCACGCCTTCCGGACAGACCGACTCTCCCAGACTGTCAGAACCCGCACAGGACACCAGATATCCGGCACTGTCCACAATAAAATTCAACCCGTTTTCCGTGGGCGGCGAACAGACTTCCTCAAGCAGTTTTTCATCAATACTCACCACCACGACACCGCATTGTTTTTCCACATCCCGGTAGTCGATAATGCGATGTCCTATATGGAACAGATAACAGGAATTGCTGCCGAAGATCACTTTCTCTCCGGTGGCAAAAAGATGGGTTTTATTATCGCCGCTGATTTCCTCATACAGTTCCGTCTGTGACAGCTTCATACTGTCCAGCCAGGATGTCTGTGTCGTTGATGCGGTCAACTGATCATAAAATGCCAGTTCTCCGCTTTCCGTAATAATCGAAATAGATTTTACATAGTCCTTTGTATAAAACAACCCCCTCAGTGTTTTTCTGAGCAGTTTCCTGTTTCCCGCCACATCCTCGCCGGCATTGATCCTGTCCACCAGCTCCACGATGCCGTCATCCGTATAAACCTGAAACAGAATATCTTCATAGGAATCCAGCCATACGTCAAGACTTACTCTTGTCTGTTCCAGATTCGCCCTGGTCTATGTAAACGCTGTCTTTGATACAATCCGATTTTGCCTTTGTACTTTTTGATTTTGCCCTATACTTTTTGATTTTGCCTGCACTTTTTGATTTTGCCCCTATACCTTTTGATTTTGCCTATACTTTTTGATTTTGCCCCATAGGAAAATCAAATTGTATAAAAATGTAGAAAGCCCGCGGCATCCCGTCCGGCCGCAGGCTCCTTTTACGCTTTTATCTCCATCCCGTTCTTGAAAGTAAACAGGATGTCCTCTCTGCCGTACACCGTGGCATAATCCACAAGGCTGTACCAGTCATCCTCGTTAAATTCCGTGAGCGGGCCGTCCATCTGCTCCAGGCAGGAAACAAACCTCCCGATTTTTTCCCGCTTTGCCTGCCGCTCCGTGATGGCGCTACCGACTTCCTCCAGCCGCGCCTTTGCCCCATTGAAACGCTCCGCCAGCCCGTCATACTTTTTCTGGTACTCCGTCTGGTCAAGGGCGACGCGGGCGTTCTCCGCCACGCACTGCTCTATCAGCTCTGCCACTACGTTTATTTCCTCCTGCAGCCGCAGGCGTTCCGCCTCCAGTTCCGAGGTGCCAAAAACCGTGTCTTTTATGGCATCGTAATCCTCCCGCACCCCGTCCTTTTCTGCAAAGACGGCATTGGCCGCTTTCAGGAAAAGGGATTTTATGGTTTCCTCGTCAATGTGCGGCGTGCCGCATTTCTCTCCTCCGTCAAACTTGTGGTTGCACTGCCAGATGGTCCTGCGGTATTTGCTGTTGGAGTGCCACACCTTGGAGCCGTACCATCCCCCGCAGTCCCCGCATTTTATCCGGCTGGAGAAGACGCCCGTGCAGCTCGCCCGGTTCTTCCCGGAATGCCTGGCCGCCATCTGGTGCTGCGCCTCGTCGAACATGGCGGGGCTGATGATGGCCTGGTGGTTGTTCTCCACATAATACTGCGGCACCTCGCCCTCGTTCACTTTCTTCTTTTTGGAAAGGAAGTCCACCGTGTACACTTTCTGCAGGAGCGCGTCCCCTTTGTACTTTTCGTTCGTGAGGATGCTCTTCACCGTGCTGGACGACCAGACCTCCTTTCCTCCGGGCGAGGGGATGCCCTCCGCCATCAGCAGCTTTGCGATTGCGTGGGGCGAGCGCCCCTGCAGGAAAAGGCCGTAAATCCTGCGGACAATCTCCGCCTGCTCCTCATTGATGACGAGGTTCCCGTCCTCGCCCCGGTCGTAGCCGAGGAACCGCTTGAACGGCACCGTCACCTTGCCGTCCGCAAAACGCTTCCTCTGCCCCCAGGTGCAGTTCTCCGAAATGGAGCGGCTTTCTTCCTGCGCCAGCGAGGACATGATGGTCAGCAGCAGCTCGCCCTTGCCGTCAAACGTCCAGATGTTCTCTTTCTCGAAATAGCACTCCACCTTGTTTTCCTTCAGCTTCCGGATGGTGGTGAGGCTGTCCACCGTGTTCCTCGCGAAACGGGAGACGCTCTTGGTGATGATGAGGTCGATGCCGCCGGAAAGCGCATCCTCCACCATTTTGTTGAAACCGTCACGTTTTTTCGTGTTACAGCCGGTTATGCCTTCGTCCGCGTACACGGACACAAACTCCCAGTCCTCACGCCCGTTGATGTAGTTCGTGTAATAATCCACCTGCGCCTCGTAGCTGCTCTGCTGCTCCTCATGGTCGGTCGAGACGCGGGCATAAGCCGCAACCCTGCGCTTTTTGTAGCTGCCTATCGGTGCCGCCGTGTGCCTGTTCACCGTGGCCGGTATCGTGATCACACTTTTTGCCATCGCTCTGTCCTCCCTTCTTTGAATTGGAATTCCAGGCTGCCGTCCTCCAGCGCCGTGATGCCTTCCACCTGCCTCTCAAACTCCGCTTCGTCAAATTCCTCCAGCCCCATCATGTGCGCGGAAACCTGCCTCAGCTTGTAATCGGTGCAGTTGGCATTATGGCACTCCACATTCTTCCTTTTCTTGCCGATGCAGTACCAGTACACCCATTTCCCCGCGCTGTTCACCCGGTGGTATGTATTCCCGCAGGCGGCGCAGCGTATCTTCCCCTGGAAGCAGTCCGTCACTGTTGCTATGTGCCTCGGCGGGTCCAGGTGCAGGTTCTTCCAAACTTTCGTTTCCCCGCCGGAAAGCCGGAATTCGATGTCCCCACTCTGCAGGACGACCATCCCCCGGACGGTTTTTTCAAACCCTGCCTCATCAAACCCATCCATCCCAAGCGCCTGCGCCGATATCCGCTTTAATTCCTCCTCGCTGAAATTCACGCTCGTGCAGCTCATGCCTGTTTCCTTCTTGGAGCGGCAAATCCAATAGACTCGCCCCACCGCCGCCATGCCCACGATCTGCTGCACATAATCGATCAGTTCCCGGTCCTTGCAGAAAATGGTGTCCAAAGAATCCAGCCACAGTTTCTCCCCCTTATCTCCGGGAGCCGCCGCTGTTATCTTGGTGATATAATCTTCCGGGCTGTGGTCGCGCTTTCCCTCCAGCCCGTCCGGGAGGTAATAGGTGCCGTCCGGCGTGTTCAGCAGGAACCCGTCTTTATCAAGGTCGGACACGCTGATCTCCAGCATCGGCTTTGCCGCCTGCAGAGCCGACACCACATACTTCATGTCCCGCCGCTTCATCACGAACGCTTTATATGCCTGGGCAGACATATACGCAAGGTAGGCATCCATCTGCCCGCCGCTTATTTTCTTTTCCAGTGATTTCCCGCCGGAGGTGATGGCATCCTCCGAAATGCCCGTGTCCATGAGCGCCTGCTTCGTCCGGGCAATCTCATCTTTCGCATCCGCAAGCTGGAGGTCTAAAAATTCCTCCGCCGCGCCCACTGCCTGCTGCTTGGACTCCACCCAATACTGCCCACAGAAACGCAGATAATCCGTGGCCGCCGTATAGCGTAACTCCACACCATATTCCCTGGTCAGCACCTTTGCCTGCCCGATGTCGGAGTAATCGCCAGGCTTTAAGGATTCCCGCCCGAACTCGTCATTGTAGGCGTCCGGGGCCACATACCCTTCCTGCCCCTGCACCTTTTCCGCAAACCTGCAGGCGCTCTGCCAGATCATGGCAAGCTCCGCATCCTCAAGGGGCGGATTGCACTTCGCCGCCTCCTCCATGAAGATTTCATGTGCCTTTTCCGTTGCGCCGTACCTCTTCACCACACGCCCCGCAAAATGGGACATGGTGGCGTTCCTCTGCCCCTGCGGAATCTCCCTGCCGCCCTGCGGCTTTACAATGCAGTCAATAGTGATTTCGCCCTCGTGCCAGAAGATGGAATCTGCCGGATGTCCGAAGATGAACCGTGCGGAATCCAGCGCCTTGGCATCGAAGAACGGAAACTTCTGCTGTATTGCCTTCTTCAGAGCCGCGCACACCTCTCCGTCTGTGACCGGATCATGCGGGAAGTACACATGGAATCTCGGTCTTGCAGACTTCCCGTCCTTCGGCTTCATGTGGTTGCGGCTCGTCACCACGGCAAACGCCACATCCTTCCCGATCTTCTCTTCCAGGTCTTCCGGATGAATCCAGTCCTCCGGATTGTCAGAATGGCCGTTGTCGCAGTCCATCACGTCCACATCGCAGGAGAGAAAATTATCATTGCTCCTGCGGCAGTTTTTGAATTCCGCGCACACATGGTCGAAAGCCACCACCTCCATGCAGTCATCCTCATTGTCAATGACACGCCTGTTGGGATATAAGCTGTTTTTTGCGTTCCCCCTGCAGTTCGCCGTATAAAATGTCATCCTCATAATTTGCTGACCTCCTCGCAGTTTTCTGTGAAATAGCGGACTGGCATCCCACGCTTTTCCGCCTTTTCAATCTCCGCTGCCATTCCCGTGGATATGGTCTTCCCGAACACCCACAACTGCTCACACTTTCCAAGCAGCACCATCCCCATGAACATACCGATTGCCCGCTCCGCAGGCTTCCCGTCATCCAGGAACTGCGGAAAGAGCAGGTGTGGGGCGAACGGGATCGCGCCGTTCTTTACCGCAAACCTGCTGTACCGCCTCGCCTTCTGCGTGTTCCCTTCCGTGTCCCCGGCAAACGGGGAGCATATATAGACAATCGGCCGGTATGCCCGCTTTGCCGCCTTTTCTTCCTTCCTGATTCCCGATAATGCCGCATGGCTCGTCGGGTCGCTGTATCCCTCGCTGTTATATCTGCTGATTCCCATCAACCATACCTCCATTCTGCCTGCGCTGTTCTTTCCGGACTATGTCCGCAGGCTTGTAAAACGGGCAGTCCCTCCCGCCAAAGTCATTGTCTTTCAGGCAGGCGCACCAGCCCTCCTGATTGGCAAAGCAGTCCCTGTGCCTTGTACACTCTGTTGTTCCAGCCATCAGCCTCTCCTCTCAAAATTTTTAGTCTTTCTGATAAAACTCACACTCATATCCATCTGCCCGGAGCAGCAGCCCCTCTGCCCAGGGCGGCGTCCTCCCCATCTGTTCGCATACGGCAGGAAGGGACATTCTCCTGTCCGCCTCGATGATGATCTCGTCATGCACATGGGCGACAATGGAGCAGTTCCGGAGCGTCCGCATGGCATAGCACAGAATATCACGGGCAACCGCCTGGACAATGTTCTCCACAAACTTGGGGCCATAGCTTTCCAGCCGCTCCCATTTCTTCGTGCCGCCCACGCCCATGTAAGTGACGGACTCCCCGCCAAACTGGTTCTCGCCAATCCGAGGCTTCACATAGGCAAGCCTCCTGCCGGAAAAAAGCGTGATGAACAGCATCCCGCTCTGGTAATCAAATCGGACGCCGTGTGTTTCCGTCGGCACCCTCTTTTTGATGCACTCCTTCACGGCACGGTCAACCGCCCACCAGAACTCCGTAATACTCGGATTGGAATCACGCCATGCCGAAACAAGCGGCTGCAGTTCTTCCTCCGCAAGCCCCATTTCCAAAGCGCCCATGGATTTCAACGCGCCCACTGATCCGCCATAGCCAAGTGCCAGTTCCGCTATTTTACCTTTCTGCCTCAGATGCCCGTTCACGCCGTGCTTTTCCACCGGCACATGGAACATCTGGCTTGCCGAGGCGCAGTAAATGTCACCGCCGCCCTCGAACACCTTCAGCCGCCACCGCTCCCCGGCAATCCATGCGATCACCCTCGCCTCGATTGCGGAAAAGTCCGCCACGATGAACTTCCTGCCGTCCTGCGGCACAAAGGCCGTGCGGATGAGCTGCGAAAGTGTATCCGGGATATCCTCATAGAGCATGGCAAGGGCGTCAAAACCCCCTGTTTTCACAAGCTCCCGCGCCTGCGCCAGATCGGGAATGTGGTTCTGTGGGAGGTTCTGCAACTGTATAATGCGCCCGGAAAACCGTCCCGTTCTGTTAGCGCCGTAGAATTGAAACATCCCATGCGCCCTCCCATCGGCACATACTGCATTCTCCATTGCCTGGTATTTTTTCACCGAGGATTTGGCAAGCCGCTGCCGCAGGGAGAGCGCCTTCCCCAAAGGCTCCGGCGCGGTCTTTAACAATTCCGCCACTGCCTTTTTATCAAGGGAGTCTGTCTCCATCCCGTTCTCCGAAAGCCACTGCTTCATCTGCTGCACGGAATTCGGGTTCTCCAGTTCCGTCAGTTCCTGCATGGCAGCGGACAGCTCCGACCTGGAGCGGCCATCCATAGCGATTGCCTGTGCCACCATCTCCATATCCACACCAATGCCCCGGTCGTTGATCTCCTGGTCCTGCCAGTATTCCTCCCAAACAAAATCTGGCACAGGGAATTTGGAAAGCCG
Organism: Lachnospiraceae bacterium; assembly: GCA_022799355.1. Classification (GTDB taxonomy): domain Bacteria; phylum Bacillota; class Clostridia; order Lachnospirales; family Lachnospiraceae; genus 1XD8-76. The sequence goes on from JAAWOG010000047.1 coordinate 24,310, forward strand.
CTGCTGTATCTGCATCTCCGTTTCCACGTCGCGGAGGTTGTATGCCTTGAACCGTTCCCATTTCCCCCTGTCGTGTTCCGGCAGGTTACGTGTCCGTCCGCCGTTCGCCTTGGTAGGCTTACATGGGACACAGAAATACCGGATCAGGTCCTTCCCTTCCGACAGCTTCTGCTTTTCCAGCCCAAGCACCGCGCCCACATTTTCCAGGGACAGAGGAAGCCCCAGGGTGGCAGACCAGACCATGGAGCATTTCCAGGACTCCGGCTCCAGCCATTCCCCAAGGTAATTTGACAGGCAGACTCTTTCGAACAGCGCATTGAATGCCCACTTGGTGACGGAACCATCCGAGAGCGCCTCCAGGATTTCCGCAGGGATTTCCTCACCGCAGGCAACATCGACCACCTCCACTTCCCCGCCGTCCACGCTGAACCCAAACAGCAGAATCTCAAAATTGGGCGAGGAAGCATATTTATAAACGCCGCACTTGAATAAATCCACATCGCTGTACGTTTCAATATCTATTTCTACAGACTTCAATTCCACCAGCTCCTTTCACCGCCTTAAGGGTGGCAGGGAAAAGGCAGATGCCCGCTCCCCGCCACCCGGCGGCTGTGTATCCGATTATCTGGTTATGACAGGAAATCCTCTTCATCCTCATCCGCAAAGTCATCCTCTGCACGGGATTTCCCTCCAAGCGGCTCCCCATCACGGATTTTCTGTAAATTGTTTAATCCGCAGGCGATACCCTTATTGCCGTTGCTGTTGAATGCATAGAAATTGATGCTCGCCCTGCCGTATACCCCGCTGTACACTTCAGAATGGTCCAGGATCGGCTGCCGGTCCGCATCCACAATTCCGGGAGCCGTGGAGCTGTTGGCATTGACGAAATAAGAATCTGCATAGGCTTCATCATCCGGACGTTCCGTGTCCCCGTCGCGCAGCGGAGTCTTCAAAACAGAAAGCGCAGGGACGCTCCTGCCGTTCCCCTTCAGCTTGGATTCACCTTCGCGGTATGCCGCTTCAATCGCCGCCTCAATCTTGGCTATGGTCTTTTTATCAGACTTGGGAATGATAAGCGAAACGGAGTATTTCGGCGTGCCTCCGTTGATTGATTTCGCTTCCCAGGCATTGCAGTAACTCCACCGGGTATCCGGCCCGGTGATAACTTTCGTTGGATTATTGACTGTGCTTGACATATGGTTTTCCTCCTAAATTTCATTCAGTTTTGCATATTCGCCAAAATAACTCTTTGCCGCCTCGTTATATGCGAGCGCCGCTTCCTCTTCCGTACCGTAAAGGCCGATGTGTTTCTCCCTGCCGCCTATCATGATCCTGCTGCGCCATTTATGCTTATCCCTCATATATGAAACGCCCTTGAACCTGGATGTGACGTTTTCTACCTGATGCTTACGGGTGTTGAACGAATTCTGCTGGAATGTGACAAAACGGAGGTTGCCCCTCCTGTTATCCAGCCTGTTCCCATTAATGTGGTCAACGACATACCCTGGCGGCGGCTTCCCAATCACTGCATGGTGCATTTTCAGATACACCATTTTCCCGTTATCACGAAACCCCCTCATGGCATAGCCGGCTTTACAGCAGCTCCAGTGATGGATACCCAGCCTTTCAAAATCCACATCATCCACAATTGCTGTTTTACCATGCGTCAGCGGTATCTCCCTCACGAGCCTCCCTCACAGAAGTCCTGCTCCGCAGTGTTCATCGGCGGCCTCTTGTCACTCTCAAGCACAAGCACCGGCTTGCCCTGCGGCTTTTCCACAAGCCCCTTCAAAACCTCCGCAAACTTCTTTTTGCCTAACAGCTTCTCCATGGCGGTAATGCCTAAGAGTTTCGGCTCATACGGGTCAAAGCCTGCCTTCTTCACGGTATCCGCCACAGCACCCTCATCGGTGTACTTCCGGTTGGAACGACCCTCAACCACCTTAAATCCGTCATATTTCACACCGCTTAAAGCCTGCTGCAGTGCGAATTCCTTCACATCCGCCGCCCATGCCGCCAGCTCATCCGCTTTCACAAGAATTGCCGCGATCTCGTCATCCTCTAACGTGGCAGGCATCTCGAAGTCATATTTCGCAAGTTCCAGGTTGTACTCCGCCCGCTTCCTGCAGACCGCCTTCGCTTTGCAGAATTTACAGTGTTCCCCTGCACAGAACTCACCCTCCCCGGCATAGGCCATCTTTGCCTTTTCCCGGAGCTCGCCTTCCGCCCACTGGAGCAGGTCGGCTTTCGCCATAACATACACACTGACATTCTCCCGGCGCGGCTGGTAAATTGCCATGCGGATCGTGTCAATATCATAGATGCCGTCAAACAGCTCCAGCGCGCCCAGGGCATACAGCATCATCTGCGGATTCCCGTCTGCGGAAACCTCCACGCCCTTGCCGTGCTTGTAGTCGATAATATACAGCGTCCCGTCAGCGATAATGACGCAGTCCCCTGTGCCGAAGCCCTCCTCCACGAACCGGGAGAAATTCAGCCTCTGCTCGATCAGCACCACCGGGTCTTTACATTCCTTCTTTGCTTCTTCCACCAAAGAAAGCACATACTCCGCATACCCGCAGGCGCATTCCTCCATTTCCTCATCGTAGAAGGAAAGGCCCTCCGTGGGGTCTGATGTATCCATCCCCAGGGACAGTTTCAGCTTGTGTTCGCACAGGCTGTGGGCATCTGTTCCCTGCTGTGCGTATTCGCTGCCCGTATCCTCATAATTCTCACAGAGCCTTGCCGACGGCGGGCAGGCAAGCCACCGGTGGCTGGAGGATGCGGACAGTAATGCGTGTCTCCCCATCACAGCACTTCCGCTTCCGCAAGCAGCGCAGGATACTCCGCCGGGTCGATCTCCGACAGCTTATCCGCGCCGTGCTTATTCAACAATGCCCTCACTTCCTCCGTGTGTCCGGAGCGGGACTTCTCCGCCAGCACCGCGCGGACTTCCTCCAGCGTCAGCGGCTTTTCCTCCGGCTCCTGCTTTGCCGCCTTCGCATCCTTCTTCGCCGTGTTCTTTGCGGTCTTCCCGGCCTTGCCCGCTTTCCCAGTTTCCTCCGGCTCCTTTGTGGTCGTCATCTCCGCCCCTGCCGCATCGTTGTCCGCCACCGCATCCGCAACGGCCTGCAGGCTGTCGGCGAGGGAACGCAGATCCCCGATGACGTTAAGCAGTAACTTCACTTTTCCCATGTACGTTTCCTCCTTCCATGACTTCACTGACTGCCAGCTCCCGGACGGAACCGCCCGGAACGATGATGGTCAGCCTCCGCTTCTCCCCAAGGAGGAAGCGCACCAGGCGCTCCCTCACGGAGACATTGCGGCAGCTCACGATCCCGCCGTCAGCCGGCTCTTTTGAAACACTGATCCTCAATGTGTGTTCCATTTCCATCTCCTCCATTTCAGAGGGTCCTTGCCGTACCCTCTGACATAAGCCATGGGAGGACGCACTTTCGGACGGTCAGAAAAAAGTTTTTTTCAGCGCCCTTTTTACCGCATGGCGCACCGGCGCACAAGCTCCCTCTGGCGGTCATTCAGGCAGGAAAGCAGCCGCTCCACCTCGCAGTCCTCCACAGCCTCTTTCATTGGGTTTGAAGCGGATGCAAAAAACCTCTGGTCCTCATACACTAGGGTTTCCAGTGATGTGTGGCGGTCCGGCCTTGTGTTCCTCCTGTCGCTCTTTTCTGCCTCTTCCACGGAGGACAGGTAAAACTGCCCGATCTCATCCGAAACATCCAGTTCCATCACCCTGCCGTCCGCATCCTTGTATTCAATTTTCATTCTGATTCCCTCCAGTCTTGAAATTTGGTTAAACAGTTTCAAGACCGGAGCGGCGGCGCACGCGCCCTGTAAGGCGCATACACCAAAACGCAAAAAAAGCGCACCCGCACAATGGCAGGCACGCCTGTAATGAAAACCATGTATTCTTTTGTAATATGTCCGGGGATAAGATAGAAATGTGTCGAATAAAAAAAGCCCGCAGCCCCCTTGGAAGGAACCGCGGTATGTACAGAAAAAATATGATGTTTGTCTACGGGTGGCGGGAATCCGTTCCCAGCCCGTGCAATGCCCATAATGTCCCCTTTCGTGGGGACAGCATTTTGTTCCGGCTTCCCCGGCAGCCTGCCGGCGTCATCCGGCGGAATAGCCCTGCGGGACCGCCCCGCCGGGTGGCCTGTCCTTTCTCTGAACAATAGAAAACACCCAGCATAACGCAGCCGTCCTGGCTGCCTTTATCGGGTGTGTGTCGTAATATATCTTTTTACTTGCCGTAACTGGAAAAAGCGGGCACACTGCAATCCACATTCATCGTGAAAAGCAGTACGCCCGCCAAAATGTATGTATCGCTTTTGTTTACCGTTTTTTAATGTATTGCGGGGAATCCGCTTCCCCATCAGCCTCCTTTTCTCATTCGTATTTATGTATTCTTCTCACGCCATTGCGTCAAAGCCGCCCTGCATTTCCACCGCCCCGGCATTTATCTCCTGCCTTGCCGCCCAGAAAGCATCATAGTAGGCGGCCTTCAAAGCCCCGTGTACCTGCGTCTCCGCCTTCGACTCCTTCTCATGCCAGCCCACGTCCGCTGTGTAGGTCAGTACCTCGTCGCCGTTCCCGTCATACACATGGACGCCGCCGGACTGGAACTCCGCTTCATACGGCTCCCCGAACAGGATGCGCAGCCACCGCTCGTCGGCTTCCCGTATTTCTTTCATATCAATCTTTCCCATCAGCGCCGCCCTGTCCGGCGCGACTTTGGCGACCTCGCTTTTCCGCAAGGCGAGGAACTTATTCCCCATATAGACGCCCTGCGCCGCATCCTGTTGTCTTCTCCCGGAGGGAATCAGACAACTTCCATTCCTTTTTGGATGATGCCTTTTGGATGCCCGCTTGATGGCTTTTTGCTATTCCTGTTATATCCATGTTCAATCTCCTTCGTTGCTTATCAGGGATAACTCCCTTTACTACACCGAATAACTCGGATTTCGAATAAAGGTAGTAAACAGATGTGCTATGCACTTTTCAGTTCTGTCTTTATCACTGCTGCTTTCAAAGCCCAATAACCCATCAACATCCACTCCTATATAATTTGCTATCGCTTCCAGTGGTATCTTAAAGCATTGTGTAAGGCTCTCAAGCAATGCCTTGTAATATTCATCATTGTCAGGTTTCTCACAGCAAATCTGTAGCAAAAATACCATAAGATACTTCTCTTTATCCTTATCCCTTAATCTATAATTTTCATTACTGTATAACTGCCGTAATTCTTCTTCTGGTATTTGTGTTGCTATGCTGATGGAAGCAAAATCAAATCCCCAATCCCAATATTGTTTTAGCAATTCCTGTAATGAATATAATTCCATACTGACTTTCACATCCTCTCTCTGCTCCCCGATCTGCCGGAAAGTCGGGGATGCCTGCCCTGCCTTGCCGGGCTGTGGCTTATTGGGGATACTTCTTTGTGACCTTCAAAATATACTGGTACGCAAATTCAATCCCTTTACAAG
>JAAWOG010000129.1 GCA_022799355.1 Lachnospiraceae bacterium
ATCATGGGTATTAAAAGTTAAGTCTCAACTTTTGATACCGCTATACGGAGGTAAGTCTATGAGTTCAGAAACAACTGCAGTAGCTGTACAGTACCGTTTTTGCTTTATTGAATGAGCTGGATGAGGAAGGATATCTTCAGGGAAATATTATGAAAGGTGATGATTTTATTGCAATATATAAAGGTGATGAACCATTTTGTCTTAAACAATCAGTCCGATACATAGTAAAATCGTATGACGATGTAAACATGTGGTTGGTGGTTGAATAACCAAAATATGATACCGCACAGGAGACGAATATCTGGCTTATGAATAAGATTACTTGACAGTAACCCAACCCTGCCATCACCCCTGCCAGACCTTGAAATCAAAGGGATTTGATAGTATACTGGAGGCAGTAAAGGGATGGAATGTAAGGATGGGTACGATATGATTAATATAGGGGCAAAACAGGGTTAAAATGTACATGGAGAGAACCATGCGGAAAATATTGCTGGAAAAACTGGAGCGGGAAAGAGTGCTTTCCCGCTCGGAATTTATCACGCTGCTTTTGGGATATGATGAGGCGCTTGCGGAGAGGCTGTTTGAGAGGGCAAGGCATGTCAGAGAGAAATACTATGGAAAAGATGTGTTTATCCGGGGGCTGATTGAGTTTACCAATTATTGTAAAAATGACTGCTATTACTGCGGCATCCGCGCATCCAACGGCAGGATCGGGCGTTACCGCCTGAAGCCGGAGGAGATTCTTGGGTGCTGTGAAAAGGGATATGCGCTGGGATACCGTACTTTTGTGCTGCAGGGCGGAGAGGATGCGGGCTATTCACCTGAAAAGATTGCATCTCTGGTGGAAGCCATTAAGCGAAGCCATCCGGACTGCGCCGTTACGCTGTCGGTGGGGGAGCATCCGCGGGAGGTTTATCAGAGGTGGTTTGACGCCGGGGCGGACAGGTATCTTCTGCGCCATGAGACGGCGGATGAGGAGCATTACAGGAGCCTGCACCCGTTATCCTGCCTGCCGGAGAACAGAAAGAGGTGCCTCTATGATTTGAAACAGATCGGCTATCAGGTGGGGTGCGGTTTTATGGTGGGTTCGCCGGGACAAAAGGCGGAACATCTGGCGGAGGATCTTTTGTTTCTTCATAAGCTGCAGCCGGAGATGGTGGGGATCGGACCGTTTATTCCGCAGCGTGATACGCCCTTTGGGGATCAGCCTGCGGGGAGTTTGGAGATGACACTGTTTTTGCTGGGGATAATCCGGGTGATGCTGCCGGATGTACTGCTGCCTGCGACCACGGCTTTAGGGACCATCCACCCTCAGGGGCTGGAGAGGGGGATGCTTGCGGGAGCGAATGTCTGTATGCCGAACCTGACGCCGGAGCGGGTGCGGGGACAGTATGCACTGTATGAGGGGAAATCGGAGGCGGATGGCAAAGCAACGGAAAACGGGAAACCTGCCGGCGTAGGTAAAGCGCTGAAGATTTTGGAACGGAGGATGGATGCTGTCGGTTATCGGGTGGTGGTAAGCCGCGGGGACTGCCGGCGGGGGCTGGCGGCAGATGAAATATAACGGGCCCGTTAGAACAAAAAAGGAATGGCAGAGATGTTGCAAAGCCGCCCCGGGGTAAGATCACCGGCAGCGGCTTTTCTTTATTATGCTTTTTCCAACGGAAAAGTCACCTTCCAGTCACCTTCCGTCAGTATGCCGGAGACCGTAAAGCTGCCGTGCAGGGTACAGGCGGCAAGTTTCTCCGGGCTGATGGAAAAGACGGATTCCATATAGTTGATACGGCCTTCGGATGTTTCCACGGTAAAGAAATAGCTCGCGTCGGAATATCCGGATTTTCCGGCGGCATCAACGAGATAGAAATAGCCGTGGTTGTCGTTGGAGAGGGGATCTTTTACAGCGGTCTGGATATGGAGGCTGTTATCGACATACGCTATGCCGGTTAGATCCATTCCGTCTATCACGAAAGCTTTATTTGGCGCGCCGGGGAGCATGGCATGGAAGGAATCAGGCATATCTTCGTCATCCATGGAGGCAAAACCGGTCAGAGGAACTTCACAGGTTTCGGCATTTTGAGGTATCGCAGTCAGGTCTACGGGGATGGCAATATCATCGTAGCTGACTTTTTGGCTCAGAAACCGGTCTACGGTGAAGGTGATCTTGTTTCCCTCAATATCCTTATTGCCCATCTGGGTTATGGTGATAAGGAAGGTGACGGTGCCTGTTGCCGTTTCACGGGCGGTTCGCGGAGTTTGCCCCTGCATAGTATTCACCTCTTTTATCTCTTTATATGGATAACGCAAAAAGGGGCGGTCCGGTCAGTTTTTTTCTCCGGTTTTTTTCCATTTTTCCCAATACGCGTTTCCGCGCATATATCCGAACACCTCTTCATCCAGAAATCCCTCAGCCAGTTCTTTCTGAAATTTTTCCCGGAAGTGCCCGCTGATAGCAGGTTTTGTTTTTTCGGGAGAGTCATAGAGATGACGGTAGAGGTCTGAGCGGGCAACATCCGTCAGTGTATCAAGGTGATCCAGAAGGCTCCGCATGATCCGCTCGGTTTTTGCCACATCCTTTGTACTGACGGCAAGATCCAGTCCGGCGGCGGCTTCCTGATAACGTCCCATCTCAAAAAGCCGTGCCAGAGCGCTGCGCAGATATACCAGTTTGCGCGCCATACGGAAATCTTCTTCCCTGATATACAGGATCTGCAGATCGTTGAGCAGCATGCTCAGGTTGTTGTATCCGGACAACAGCAGGCGCTCGTAAGCTTTGAAAGCCTCCTGCTTTTTTCCGGTTTGGCTGTACAGATAAGCCTGCTGCCTTTCCCGACCGGGATCGTCTTTGGGAAGAAAGTTCAGATACTCTTCGGCTTTTTCATACTGTTTTTTTCGGATATAAAAGCTCCAGAGGGAGTTTGCGGCGGCTTTTTTGATGGTGTAATCTTTGGATTCCAGCGATCTTAAATACCAGCGGAGAATCTGATCGTCATAAGCCGTCTCATCGGAAATGTCCCGGCGCGGCATTCCGGCATCCAGTACCACGGCTAAACTCCAGATAAGTTTTTCACAGTTGGGGTATTTTTCCGCGTTTTCCCTGGCACAGGCGAATGCGTCCGCGTAGGATTCATTTATCAGCTTTTCATTTAATTCCTCCACAAAATGTGATATTTCTTCCTCCGTGAGATCTTCCGTGAAGGACAAAAGCGTGTCCGTGGTGATATGGAGAAGTCTTGCAATAGGCGCAAGAAGGGTGATATCCGGCTGAGAGTTGTTGTTTTCCCATTTGTTGACGGCAGGGGTGGTGACGCCCAGACGTGCCGCCATTTCCGTCTGAGCGAAATGATGCGCCGGATGATAGAATTGTTCAGCCGGGGCACAGACATCATCTATGGCGTGCGCTCGTCACGCGACAGCGACTCGTGGTTCAAACGCGT
>JAAWOG010000010.1 GCA_022799355.1 Lachnospiraceae bacterium
TCGGGAAAGTAGCAGCAGAAGCGTTGGCTTGTGGAACACCGATAGTAGTATATAATACGACAGGGATAAAAGAAATAGCAGATAATGATTGTGGATATGTGGTGGAGAAGCATAATATATCTGCCATGATAGAAAAGCTAATGGAGATAAATAAACAGGGTAAGTCATATTATACAAAAAATTGTCGAAAAAGAGCGGAAGAGTTATTTTCATACGAAACAAATGCGGCAAAAGTAATAAAGTTGTATAAAGAATTATTATGTGAAAGGATATGATTCAGGACCAGATATGATATTAAAAGAGAATATAATAGAATTTGGCGCTGATATAAAGTGCGTTCAAAAATATAGGTGTAGGAAATGAAAGAGAAATGTATATTTTAACAGGCTTTATAATTGTAATATTTGCAGGACTTGGATATTTGGACAGAAAAGCTGATAAATATTTTTTTTATGTAGAAATTTTGATTTTGACAGTTATGTTGTGCCTCAGATATGGTCAAGGAACAGATTATTTTGGATACGAATTTAATTATTCATTAATTCCCAATGATATGAATATCGATTTTTTATTCAATAATAATGTGCATGGAGAAGTAGGTTATACATTACTGGTTGGAATATTTAGGAGATATGGGTTATCTTTTCAGATATTTGTGGGTATATTGTCACTTGTTATGATGTGGCTGACTTATAACAGTATTAAGAATTATTCTGAAAATAAAACAATGGCGATAGCGCTATTATTTCCAACATATTATTTAACTTTTTATTATGCAATAAGGCAGGGGTTCGGATTGGCGTTGACATTGGGAGTAATATTGCCATCCTATATTAAAGATCAGAAGATGAAATATTTTATATGGGTATGCTTAGGGGCAACTATGCATAAATCGGTTCTGATATTGCTAATTCCGTTATTTTGCAAAGAGTTTATAGTAAGACATAAAGAATTTTTTATAGCGTCATCCATAATTCTTGGAGGGATAATTGGAATATTACTTAAAATGACAGCTTTTAACAGAGGATATGTACAATTTTCACCCAGTATAAATGCTATATTGTTGAGGGTGATTTTGTTTATAGCTATTACCAGATTGTATAAATTTTCATTAAAAGAGGATAAAATTAATTATAAAATATATAATTTATACATCGTGGGTTTCTGTATATATATGACATTGTGTTCTATGGCATTTATATCGCACAGATTAACAGCATATATGAAGATTGGAGAGGTGATACTTGTAGCGAGATTATTGAGTGAAAGAAGTTGTACAATAGAACATATAAAATCTGGTTTTTTATTATTGAAACATCATGTATGTTTATTAGCATTGTTTGTATGTATTATTGAAGGAACAAAAAATATAGAGAGTTATGTAGGACAAGGAGAGTACTATGAAGGGATTCATTTTTATAACTATCCTTATGTGAGTGTATTTAATAAAAAGGATATATATGAATATAGAGAGAACTTATTTTTTGATAAGGCTAAAGATATATTTGAAGTGGAGAAACGGTAGATGGTGGATAAAAAAATTGAGATAGTTAGGATGACAAAAGAAAAAGAACATTTTTTCTTTGGGTATTATGATATTTCCCCGGAAAGTCCGGACGGCAGTAAGATTCTTGTAAATAAAACATCATTTATTGAGCATATGCCTGAAAAAGATGATGAACTGGAAGTTGGATATATTGTAAGTGATACGCTGGAGTATATTCCGTTTGGAAAGTCAACAGCGTGGAATTTTCAAGAGGGTTGCAGATTACAATGGCTGGATGGCAGTAGGTGTATTTATAATACCAGGGGAGAAAAGGGCTTCCATGCGGTTATCTATGATATTGAAAGTAAGCAAATAGTAAAAACATATGATGTTCCTATATATTCTGTATCCATACCTGCAGGAAAAGCACTGTTCTATAGTTTTACAAATAACAAGTATTGTTATGCACATACTGAACAGGAATTGGATGATGATCCATATAAGGATGGTATATATATATTGGATTTATACACTTCTGAATATCAGAGAATTGTATCAATAGAAAATCTGGAGAATCAGGCGCAAATAAAAGGGATAAACAGCTGGACAGAATATTGTGTATTTAATGAAGAAGGTACTCTGTTTTATTTTTATTATAGATGGATTGATAAAAATGGTGGAGCACATACAATGTTTTGCGTATCAGATTTGTCAGGAAAAGTAGAATTGTTGTTAAACAGTAATTTTATATCACATGCAGGGTGGAAAGGAAATCATTCAATTACGGTATGGGGCAGAATTCCTAATAAAATTAATGCGCTTCAAAGTAATTCTTTTTTGAAAAAAACAGGTTTGTGGAAGAAGGGGATAAGGATTTTTCATAAATTTGTTAGAAGTGATAAAAAGAGGCAGATGCTGACAAATGATTCATATATTTTATTTGACTTACAAAAACATGAGATGAATAAAATTGTTCAGAAGGAATTCACAAGTGATGGACATGAGACATGGTCGAAAAATGGAAGATTTATGCTTACGGATACTTACCCGGATGCAGATGACAATAGATTGTTGATGTTGTTTGATTATTTAACTAATGAGATTTTTCTGTTGGGGAAATTTTATTCATATCCTGACAAAATGAAAGAAACAGACCGTAGATGGAATGAATGTGGATTGAGATGTGATTTACATCCTAAATGGGGTAAATCTGAGAAATATGTATATTTTGATTCCGTTCATGAGGGATATAGGGGGTTATACAGGGCAAATGTGTCTGAATTAATTAAAGAAAGAGGAAAAAATGAGTAATATGTACGAAAATTTTTATTCTGAAGTGTATCAGGGTAAAAGATATGGCAATGCCATAAAAATGGAAAGACATGCTTTTTATGGAGAACTTGAAAATTGGTTGAAGAAAAATAAAGAGTATCAAAAGAAAAAATTTCTTGAAATCGGCAGTGGAAGAGGAGCACTTCAAAATGTTGTAGAAAATTATACAGGAATAGATTATGCAGATACGGTAAAGCAGTATTATCATAAACGATTTATATGTGGAAGTGCAGAGGATATGCCGTTTGAAGATAATGAATTTGATGTGGCATGGAGTTATGCGGTATGGGAGCATATACCTGATCCCCAAAAAGCTTTAGAGGAAACGATAAGAGTAATAAAGAACAGAGGACATTTTATTCTCTGCCCGGCATGGCATTGCAGACCATGGTTTGCGAGGGGATATCAGGTAAGGCCTTATTCAGATTTTGGCTGGGGGGGCAAAATATATAAATTTATGATTCCGTTTTTTGATTGGCTTCCATTAAGAATGTTTATAATGTTTTTTAAAAGAATGGTAGTTCTGATCAGATATTTTTTCAATCATAAATATTTTCCGTTATATTATAAGAAATTGAATCCTAATTATGAGATTTTCTGGCAGTCAGATTCAGATGCCTGTAATGATTTAGATCCTTTTTTTGTAATCCTTTGGTTTAAATCCAGAAATTGCAAATGTATTTCTCACAAGAAAATGATAGAGCAATTTTTTTCAAGAACAGGGACAATAGAATTTGAAATAAGAAAATAAGTATATTATATGCGATATGAAGATAAGAAGAATTATTAGAGGAAGTGGTTGGTTAATAGTAAAAAACAGCATATATGGTATGGCGGGAGCTGTTTTCGGTCAGGCAGTTGCTATGCTGACATCTGTAGTTATGGGAAGGCTTTTAGGAGTACAGGGAGTAGGAACTTACTCTTTTGCTGTGACTTTTGCAGCTATAGCCTATATGTTTTTAAATTTGGGACTGGGGGGAATATTTCAGAGGAATATTGCCAGAGACTTGAGGGTTGCGGAAAAACTTTATTCTAACGCACTTGCATTGCGGATACTCTTTTCCATACCGATGTCTTTTATAGTAGCCATTACAGTGTCTGTTTTGTTGCGACGAACAGATGATTTACTTATGCTGTTGCTGGCATGTTTTTATACAGGGCTAACGGGTGTTTTTTCTTTGATTGGTGAGGGAATTACAGCAATTGAACGATTTTCAGTTAGCTTCTGGTACAATTGCATACAAAAAATTTTGATTTTTATTTCTACATTTATTACTCTGTATTTTACAAGAAGCATGACAATAATGCTGATTTTTCATAATTTAGTTTTTATAATTTTAATTTTTACAGAATTATTTTATGTGAATAGAAATCTCTGTAAAGTACATCTTGAACTGGATATTTTATTTTGTAAAGAACTGGTTCGGGAGTCAGCACCGACAATTTTGGGAGCGGCAGCAGAATATGTAAGCTTAAAAAGTGACTTATTAGTAATCTCCATTTTGATAGGAGATGTTGCAAATGGTTTATATTCTATATCAAGCAATATTTATATTGCGGCAAGTTTTATACCACTGGCTATGGCAAAGGCGGCAACGCCTACATTTAATAGAATGTATGCGAACAAGGAATGCGTATATGGAATAGTAAAAAATACTTTTAAATGGATGTTGGTGGCTTCAGTGTTATTAATTGTGGGTATATTTGTATTGGGTAAATGGGGGATAACTATATTGTGGGGATCAGAATTTGAAATGGCGGCGGAATCTTTAAAAATATTGTCTGTAAGCCTTCTTTTTATGCCATTTAATCGATTTTTTGAATATTTGCTGGTAGGACTTAATAAACAGAGGATCGTTGCAAGATACACTGCTTGGGGAGCGATTTTTAATGTGATAGCGAATGTTTTGCTTGTTCCGGTTTTGGGAATGAATGCTGTTGCTATAACAACTATTGTAACAGAGTGTATTGTCATGGTAATGGAATTAAAAGTGTTAAGAAAAGCTAAATTGTTGGAAAGTGGAGAATAGCTGTGAAAACGTATTTACATTTAATGAATCAGTCGAATATTCAGGTATCCAAAACATATATGCGTTTTTGTGAAGAAAAATTTGGAAATATAAAACATGTTTTTTGTTTGAAAGAGGGAGAGAAAAAGAAAGAAGATATAGGAATATTTGAGAATGTTGAAGTAGAAGTCTTAAGGACTTTATCGGAACCTTTAAAACGATATAAAGAATATGACAAAATTTTTCTACATGCAATGTGTATTACTTTAAGACAACAAATATATATATTAATACATCCTGAAATTCTTGATAAATTATATTGGATTGCATGGGGAATAGATTTATACGAATATAGGAGAAAGGATAATGTTGTAAGAACTTTATATACATTTTTTCAAACATATTTCAGAAAAAAGATAAAATATTTTGTTGGTATTTTTCCACCAGATATCAATTATTTTACAAAATATATTGGCAGAAGGGCAAAAACTTATTATGGTCCATATATGACACAGTTATATTCAGATATGAAAGAAATAGAGTATAATGATAATAGAGAGATAGAACTTGTAAGCCGCAGGCCAATAAAGATAGTTGTGGGACACAGTGCAACTCCTGTGTTGAGACATATAGATGTATTAAAAACTTTAGAAAAATATTCCTCCAAGGATATTCAAATATATATTCCACTTAGCTATGGAATAAAAGCGTATGGAGATGAAGTTGAAAGTATTGCTAATAAAATATTCGGGGAGAAAGCAATTTGTATAAGAGAATATAAACCATACAGCGAATATTTAAGTATGCTTAAAGATATGGATATTGTAATTTTTAATACAAGCAGACAAATTGGATTGGGAAATATTGTTATTTATATGTACTTGAAAAAGAAAATTTATATGCCAGAAAAATCAGTAATGTTTCAATATTTTAGAAAACGGGGAGTTCCTGTTTTAAAATATGAAGACTTAGAGTCAGGGAGTTATGAGGATTTATTACAAACGGTAGATATGATTCCGGCAAAGAAGCTGATTGAAGAAGAGTATTTTAATAAAGAGTTTCTAGGAAAGTGTTGGGGGATAATTTTCGACTGACTATAGAAATATTAGGATAAAGGACAGATGTGGAAATGAGTGATAAAATATTAGTTACACGTGCCGTGTTACCTGATATCAATGAGTATATGCAAGAACTTCGGGAAGTATGGGATTCTCATTGGTTAACCAATATGGGACCTAAACATGAAATGTTTAGGTCCCATTTAAAAAGCTATTTAAATGTTGAAGATATAGAACTTTTTACTAATGGCCACATGGCGCTTGAATTAACATTACAGGCTTTTAATCTACAGGGAGAAGTTATTACTACTCCCTTTACTTTTGCATCTACAACACATGCAATAGTAAGAAATGGGCTTGAACCAGTATTTTGTGATATTGAGCCTGATAACTATACTATTGATACAAGCAAAATAGAAGAACTGATAACTGATAGAACATGTGCAATTTTACCAGTACATGTATATGGGAATATTTGTAAAATAGAAGAAATAGAAAGAATTGCATGTAAGTATGGGCTTAAGGTTATTTATGATGCTGCTCATGCATTTGGAGAGTATTACAATGGAAAAAGTATTGGATCATATGGTGATGCTTCCTGCTTCAGCTTTCATGCAACGAAGGTATTTAATACAATAGAAGGCGGGGCGACATGTTATAAAGGCAAGGAGTTAGGAAGCTGCTTATATGAATTAAAAAATTTTGGGATACATGATGCCGAGTGCGTAACGGCAGTAGGGGCGAATGCAAAGATGAATGAGTTTTGTGCGGCTATGGGAATATGTAATTTGCGGCACATTGAAGATAATATTGAAAAAAGAAAAAAAGTAGTGAACAGATATTATGAAAATTTAAAGGATATTGCAGGCATTTATCTTAATGATTTTAGCAAAATTGAAAGACCAAATTATGCATATTTTCCTATTGTCATTGATGAAAAGATTTTTGGAGCAAGTAGAAATGAAGTGTGTGATAAGTTATTGAGTAAAGGCATAGAACCAAGAAAATATTTTTATCCATTGACTAACAGTTTTTCTGCGTTTCATAAAAAATATGATATTCAAAAAACGCCTAATGCTCTGAGAGTGAGTAAACGTGTTTTGACGTTGCCATTATATCCGGACATACAGTTAGATATAGTGGATAGAATATGTGAATTAATAACAAAAAGTGTGGGATGAATTAGTGTATGAGCATATTTATGATTGTTGATAATCAATATATATATGAAGGCATTAGAAATCTGGTGGAGGAGATTAATCTGAATGAAAAAATAGATTTTTTTTATTCTTATCATAATGTAGCCTTTAGAAAACGATATTGTAATGATGACATATTTTGTCCGGTTTCCTTAAAAAAATGTACAGAAGACTTTTGGAAGCAATATGATGTCTTTTTTTCGTTTCATTGTAAGCAATTATTTCCAGATGCACTTGTCAAAAATCATAGATGTATTAATATACATCCGGGATTTAACCCCTATAATCGTGGGTGGTTTCCTCAGGTTTTTAGTATTCTTAATCAACAACCGATTGGTGTAACAATACATGAAATGGATTCAGAGATTGACCACGGACCTATTATATATCAGGAAGAGGTGTTGATAGAGTCTTATGATACTTCATATGATGTATATCAAAAGATTTTACAGAAAGAAATGGAGATGTTGAGGAGAAATTTATATAGTTTAGTTAAAGGGGAATATAATGCTGTCTCAGTGAAAGCAATTGGAAATATTAATTATAAAGAGGATTTTAACAGACTATGTAAATTAAAATTGGACCAGGTGGGGACTTTAGGAGAACATATAAACCTTCTCAGGGCATTGACTTTTGAGGGGTATAAAAATGCTTATTTTGAAGAGGGCAGTAAAAAAATATATACATCTATAAAATTTGAAATAGAGGAAAATCAAATGAGAAATTAATAATTGATTTATAGAGATACCTAAAACAATAGGAAGGAAATTATTATGATTAGAATTACAGCAGTTTTCAATTTTCCATCGCCGACAACAGTCAGATTATTCCAATTAATTGCTAGACAGGAAGACATAGATTTACAAGTATTATTTTGTAAGAAACCTTTAAATGAAACAAGTGATGGATACTTTTATTCACGAAAAAATATAAGAAGTGAATGGAATGTTCCTCTTCTTACAGGATATAAATATCATTTTTTGGAAGATCCATTTGATTTTAACCCGTCTAATGTACTGGGAATTATAAATCCTGAAATTAAGAAATATATCTTTTCTAATGAAATGGATATATTGCTGATAGGGACAAGTTTTTGGTCCTGGACTACTTGGGCCGCAATTAATGTAGCTAAAAAGAAAGGCATTGCTTTAATTACTAAATGCACTATAGAAACAGAAAAAAAAAGAAATCTTATTTTAGATATTATCAGAAGGAATGTTGTAAAAAAGTATTTTAAAAATATGACAGCCGGTATATTTGAAACAGAAGGACAAAAGAAATTTATGATTTCTCACGGGTTGAAAGAAAAATCTGTGTTTTGGGCACCAAGTGCAGTGAGTAATGAATTTTTTGATGATAGAATAAAGGAACTTAACAGAGATGAGATAAGGTCCGAGTTAGGATTGAAAAAAGAAGATACGGTTTTTGTGTTTCTAGCCAATATTATAGAACGAAAAAGACCAAAAGATCTTTTATTGGCATATGAGAGATTGAGAAAAGAAAGAAAGAATATATGCCTATTCTATATTGGTGATGGTGATTTAAGAAATAGATTAGAAGAATATGTTGCGAAAATGGCGATAGAGAGAGTTTGCTTTTTAGGATTTTTAAATCATCATGAGATGTGTAAATACTTAATGGCAAGTGACGTATTTGTCCTTCCATCGGAAAATGATGCATCTCCAAAATCATTAAATGAGGCAATGAATTTTTCATTGCCAATAGTTATTACAGATGGAGTAGGCAGTGCATCAGAATTATTAGAGGAAGGAGTTAATGGGTTTATTTACCATAGAGGGGACATTGATGAATTGGTTAATATTTTGTCTAAAATGGTAGATAATTCTGACATGAGGAGGGAAATGGGTATCGAGAGTAAGAGACTGGTTGAGAAAAACGGTATAGATAAAGCGATAGATGGATGGAGGGAGGCTGCTAAGTATTGTTTAGATTTGAGGTAAAGGAAATATAAAACAATGCAATATAATTTATGGAGAAAAGAAATTAAACATATATATATAAAAGAAAATAAGCTGTTCACAATAGTTTTGTTATGCATCTATATAGGTTTGTGCATTCAAGTTTCTGGCATTATTGCGAAAATTGTTTGTGGATCATTACTTTTGTTAACTCTTTTCATAAATAAAAAGCGGGAATATATCATTACATTTTATATGTTACTTTTTTCAATGATTATGATATTTTGTTCTATTAAATATATACCAGGTTGGGTGGCACGGACACATAATATTTCTACTGACAGTATTTGGGGACGAAGCAGTGGATTTGGGGATACTTTGATATTTACGTTGATTAAGGATAAGAAATGTATTTTAAAAAAAGACTGTTGGTATTATGAATATATCGATATATTCGCTGAAGAAGTTACTACAGATGAGGAATATGAAATTATTATAAATCAGGATACTTATTCTGAATTGCAAGAAAGATGCCGCCGGGTGGGATGGATGCATATAGATGCGGATTTTCTTTTAATAGAAGAAAAGGCACTTCAACGCTTCCGTAATGGAGACGAGGTTTACTTATATGTTGATCCGGAGGGGCTGGCAGAAGCAGATACGGTTATTGTTTTAAATGATGAGGAAGGGAATATCTATATTGAGTCAAAATATGAATGGGAGAAGAAATAGAATTAAATTAAAGAGTGTCTTGTCTATTATATTGTTCATTTTTTCAATAGTTTTTACTATTATTATGAGACAGAGAGATTACGTAGTCGCATTGTCTGAACCATTATATACGGAAGTTTATAAGATCACGGAACTATTTCAGGTACGGCAGATTATAGCAAGCCTATTTTTTTTCTTTGTGGGATATCTGATTATAACAGTAATTATACCTGAATTGCCAGATATATTTAGAATGATTTTAGCAATACCAACGTCAATTGTAGTTTGGGGAACGATTTCAATCATTGTACTTTTACTACGGCTTCCTTATACAAAGCAGTTGATGTTTTTAATACAGGGTATATTAGCAATTGTTTTCATTTATATTCTTGCACGCAGAAAGACTTTGGCATTGAGGCACTTTCTGCAATTTATAATAAGGCTGGCAGTAGTTTCATCATTTGTAAATATTATTTCAACAGGAATTATCAGATATACAGTAGCATCAGATACGTATTATTATATATATACTTATGGAAGATTGATTGCAAAAGCGGGAAAATTATCGGCTGAGAGTATGGGGAATCTTCTTGAGACAACAGGACTGATGATGGCAGTAATGGCGAGTTTTGCAGTATTCTGTGGATTTGAGACAATTCAGATTATCCATTTTATGTTGATATTTTCTTTTTTAGGACTGTTAGTTTATTATTTGTATCATATAATATGTACATATGGAGCGGATAAGAAAAAGGCGGGAGTAATTGTGGCATTTATTTTAGGATGCGCAATATCACCTCTTTTTTTAATAAGTAATTTGATTATATCACATTCATGGATGATGGTGTTTTTATTTATATGTTCCTTTTATATGAAAGAATATATAAATACAATAAATTATAATATAAGACAGAAGATTATAGGGATAATGTCTCTGTATTTATTGTGGATGTCTTTTTTACGTATAGAGGCAATTATTACAATTCTATTTTTAATTGTTTGTTTTACATATCTGGGTATTTCACGGAGGGAACTATTGATATTAAGTTTTCCAACATTAGTTATGAATGCTGTTTTTCATATTGAGATGCAATTTTTAATAAGAAGAGCCAATGATCATTTATCATATGGGACTGTGTTTGTTACCCCTAAGGCGCTCATAATTATTTTTCTGGCTATTATTCTTATGGGAGGCTATATCGTATTTTATAATATAAAGTTATTAAAAATTATGAGAGGACATCTTCCAGTTATAATAATAGTATCATTGTTAGCAGCAAGTGTTATAATTTGCCTTCCGGATAAGGAACGGACTATCAATAATTTTCATTCCATTTTTTATAATTTGGCGAATGAAAGGTGGTATTATTTTCCACATTTAGTCGCACTGCTTACTTTAATCATTTTGAAAGGTAAAAAGAATTATGGGTTCTGGGATATGATAACATTCGGAATGATTTTACTGAATTTTGCGATGTGTATGGGGAGAGTTCAATATCTTCGAGACGGCTGGGGTGACTCTTTCAACAGATATTTGTTGCAGGCGGTTCCATTTATGCTTGTTTTTCTGACAGATAATATTGGGGAAATAGTTTATGGATTAGAGAAGGCGGAGCGTGCTAAAACAAGTATTTAGAGGTGAATGAAATGAGTCAAAATCTGTTGGCTGAAAATTTAACCCATTGGGATTATATAGACCGCTATTCTAAGTGGATGTACGATGTTTATTCGGATTACATCGGAAAAAGTGTGTTTGATGTTGGAGCAGGCATGGGGCGAATGGTTGACTTTTATATCAGAGAAGTGGAAAAAGTGACTGCAACAGATATTTTTCAGGAACAGGTTGACTTTATGAATAAGCGTTTTGAGCAATATCCATATTTTCATGCTGAACTTGTAGATATTTTGAAGGATGCCCTGGAAGAATACGAAGGAAAGTTTGACACGGTCCTCTGCATTAATGTTTTGGAACATCTTTCGGATGACTATAAAGCGGTAGGAAATATGAAGTATATTCTGCGGGACGGGGGGGTATTGATCCTTATGGTTCCTGCATTTCAAAAGCTGTATTGCCGGCTCGACAGCGCTGTTAACCACTATAGAAGATATGATCCGGGGCGCCTTGTGGATATTGCTGAAAAAAACAGGATGGAGATAATAAGGCATCACTATTTTAATATATTGGGGATTATTCCATACTGGCTAAAAGGAAAAAGCAGGAAGGGACAGGCAGGGAGTTTCAGTTTATCGTTGAATGAGTCCAATTCGAGGATATATAATTTTGCCGCAGGCATTATGGAACCAATAGAAAAGCGCTTTCCGCCCGGGATCGGCTTGACGGAGGTTATCATTTTGAGAAAGCAGTATGAAAATCACAATTAGCAGAGAACAAAGGGATTACATAATATGGGGAGCGGCATCTGCCGTATTAAACATAGGGGGTTTTCAACTCCTTATTTTTATGGGGGCAGATTATAAAACGGCAAATATCATAACCCTGATTGCCAACAGGTTTTTTTGTTATATAACAAATAAAATATTTGTGTTTCGGACAAAGTGTGATGGCTGGCAGCAGCTTATAAAAGAAATAGTGCTGTTTATTCTTGCAAGATCCGTGACGCTTCTGATGGATTATTTTGGTGTAGTATTGCTGGTTGAAGTAATAGGAATAAAGTCTTTTATAAGCAAAGCGGTTCTGATGGTTTTGGTGGTGCTGACAAATTATCTGTCAGGCAAATGGTTCGTATTTAAAAAAGACAGAGCAAAATAGGAAAGAAGGTATTGGAGTGAAACTGATTATTCAGATTCCATGTTATAACGAAGCGGAAACATTAAAGATTGCCCTGGATGCTTTGCCAAGGCATATAGAGGGAATAGATAGTATCGAGTACCTTATCATCAATGACGGGAGTAAGGACGGGACCGTAGAGATAGCACGGGAGTGGGGAGTCCATTATGTGGTGAATTTCAAACAAAATAAGGGGTTGGCAAGGGGATTTATGGCAGGTCTGGATGCCTGCTGCAGGAATGGAGCGGATATCATTGTAAATACGGATGCTGATAACCAGTATTGTGCTGATGATATAGAAAAATTAGTGAAGCCGATATTGGATGGGGAGTATGATATTGTGATTGGTGAAAGGCCCATAGATGATACGGTACATTTTTCTTTGGTGAAAAAGAAACTGCAGCATTTAGGGAGCTGGGCGGTACGGAAAGCGTCGGCAACGGACATACCGGATGCACCAAGTGGTTTCAGGGCGTACAGCAGGGAGGCGGCACTGAAGATTAATGTGATAAATGAGTATACATATACGCTTGAGACGATTATCCAGGCGGGGAGGGATAAAATAGCAATGACATCCGTTCCGGTCAGGACAAATGAAGAATTGAGAAAATCCCGCCTTTTCCGCAGCATGGGAAGCTATGTGAGAAGGAGCGGGGGGGTAATTGTGCGTTCCTTTGTTATGTATAAACCCTTAAAGTTTTTTATCATTTCCGGTCTGATACCATTTACCATGGGAGCCCTGATCAGTATGAGGTTCCTTTTTTATTATGTAAAAGGATTGGGGGGAGGGCACATACAGTCACTGATCCTTGCGGCGGTATTGATGATGCTGGGGTGGCAGACCATTGTAGCAGGTTTCCAGGCGGACATCATTGCCGCGAACAGAAAACTTTTACAGGATGTACAATACAGGATAAAAAAACTGGAGATAGGAAATGGGGATAATGGGAAAGAAGGAATATAAGGAGGCCTGCCAGCCGGAAGGAAATTATTTTGATAAATACGGTTCTAATAATCCTATTGTAAAAAGACTGATGAAAGGGTATTTTGACTCATTCGGGAAACTGCTGAGTGAATCCGGAATTTCCCGGGGGGGGTATATCCTGGAAGCCGGATGCGGGGAAGGGCATGTGGCAGCGTTTATGCAGAAGAAGGTAGAGGGTGTTTTGATAGATGCTTTTGATATTTCTGAAAAGGTTATCAGGGAAGCGGAGGAGGAATATTCAGGGATACATTTTTTTGTGCATAATATATATGACGCACAGGAGGGGAAGAAGTATGGCCTTATAGTGTGCAGTGAAGTCTTAGAGCATATGGAACGGCCGCAGGATGCGGTCAGAAGTCTTATGAAAAGCGGAGAGAAGTTTATTTTCAGTGTACCCCATGAACCGGTCTGGAGGATCATGAATATGGCAAGGGGGAAATATATCAGGAATTTCGGGAATACACCGGGGCATATACAGCATTTCACTAAGAAAAGCTTTTACAGGATGTTGATGGAATGCGAACTTGAGGTGATCCGATATGAGGAGCCGTTGCCATGGCTTATGGTGTATTGCCGGAAAATCAATGAAAGTTAGTATTTGAAGATGTTTGCCAGAAATGATTATTGGGAGGTAAGGTGAAGGTGAATAATAGTTTTCTTTCGTATGAAGAGTTAGAAAATATTGGTTTTAAGCGGCTCGGGGGGGTAAAAGACAGAAAGGATATGGATATTTTGATCAGCCGCAAAGCAAGCATTTATAGCCCGGAAAAGATATCGATAGGAAATCATGTAAGAATTGATGATTTTTGTATTTTAAGCGGTTGTGTAGATATTGGCAGTTATGTTCACATTGCCGCGTATAGTGCGTTATATGGTGGGGAGGATGGGATTTATATTAGTGACTTTGCAAATCTTTCATCTCGTGTAACGATATATAGCGTAAATGATGATTACTCAGGTGAGACATTAACAAATCCGATGATTTGTGATGAGTATAAAAATGTACATAGTGAAGCGGTAAAGATTGAGAAACATGTTATTATTGGTTCAACAAGTGTAATTCTTCCGGGAGTAAACTTGGCAGAGGGAAGTGCGTTTGGGAGTTTTTCATTTATAAATCATGATTCGGAAGCCTGGAGTATTAATGCAGGTATACCATTTCAAAAAATATCAGATAGAAAACGGGAGGTTCTGGTGTGGGAAAGAAAATTTGTAAACAGAAATCAGGAAAGGTGAAAATATAATATCATGGAAGAAAACAAATTTACTGATTTGTATGACAAACTGGTTCATAGAAAGGGAAGCCTGGCTATAGTGGGGTTGGGATATGTCGGAATGCCTTTAGCTGTTGCTTTTGCAGAGAAAAGAATAAATATCATCGGATTTGATAACAATAGGACAAAGATTGATTTATATCGTTCCGGCATAGATCCGACAAATGAGGTGGGCGATGAAACAATCAGAAAAACATCAGTGCATTTTACATCAAATGAGGACGAGCTGAAAAAAGCTCGTTTTATTATTGTAGCGGTCCCCACACCGGTAAATACAGATCATACGCCGAATCTTGCACCGGTTGAGGGCGCAAGCGTAGTTGTGGGGCGCAACCTTCGGTGCGGAACGATTGTTGTTTATGAATCAACAGTTTATCCCGGGGTAACAGAAGATGTATGTATTCCAATTCTGGAAAAAGAATCAGGGCTTAAATGTGGTATTGATTTTAAAGTCGGCTATAGCCCGGAACGTATAAATCCGGGTGATAAAATACATACACTTCCCAATATTCGGAAAATTGTTTCCGGAATGGATGAGGAGAGCCTGGAGATTATTGGAAAAATCTATGATCTCGTAATAGAAGTTGGGACATTCCCGGTATCATCCATTAAAACTGCGGAGGCTGTAAAGGTTGTGGAAAACAGTCAAAGAGACATAAATATTGCCTTTATGAATGAATTGGCAATGGTGTTTGACAGAATGGGAATAGATACAAATGAAGTCGTTGACGGAATGAATACCAAGTGGAATGCGCTTGGGTTCAGGCCCGGTCTGGTTGGTGGCCATTGTATTGGCGTTGATCCATATTATTTTACTTATGAAGCCGAGAAATTAGGATATCACAGTCAGATTATTCTAAACGGGCGTATCGTAAATGATTCTATGGGGACATATGTAGCTGATGCGGCAATACGGAAAATGATTGAGGCGGGGCAGGCACCCAAAAAGAGCAAGGTTGCAATTTTGGGATTGACATTTAAAGAGAATTGTCCGGATACGAGAAACAGTAAGGTAGATGATATCGTTAAACGTCTTAATACATATGGTATAGTTCCATTAATTGTAGATCCCTGGGCATCGAAAAGGGAGGCAGAGGCGGAATATGGTGTTAAACTTACGAATTTTGAGCAGGTAAAAGATGTTGACTGTGTAATTATCGCAGTGGCTCACAATGAGTTTAAGGAAATGAGCCTGGAGGATTTGAAAGGGCTATACCGAAAGTCAAATGATTGTGAAAAAGTACTGATTGACGTAAAGGGAATATATGATGTTGGAGAATTAGAAGCGAGTGGTATCGGATATTGGCGGTTGTAGGTTGAAAGTTTATCAGTTTAGAGGAGAATAAACATGGATACACCATTTAAAAACAAAACACTTTTAATTACTGGTGGTACAGGTTCTTTTGGGCATACTGTTTTGAAACATTTTTTAAATACGGATATAGGAGAAATTCGTATTTTTTCCCGGGATGAAAAAAAACAGGACGATATGCGCCATGAACTGCAGGCTAATTATCCCAAAGAGGCAACCAAGGTCAAATTTTATATCGGCAATGTCAGGAATCAGCAATCGGTTCATGATGCAATGGTAGGAGTAGATTATATTTTTCATGCAGCAGCATTAAAGCAGGTGCCTTCATGTGAATTCTTCCCTATGGAGGCTGTAGAAACAAATGTAATTGGTACAAATAATGTATTGCACGCGGCTATAGAAGAAAAGGTAAAGAGAGTGGTATGCTTGTCGACTGATAAAGCGGCGTATCCAATCAATGCAATGGGGACATCAAAAGCTATGATGGAGCATGTGGCAAGGGCAAACGCAAGAGTGGCGGCGGAGAGGGGGGATACGGTGATCTGCTGTACAAGATACGGGAATGTGATGTGCTCAAGGGGCTCAGTAATCCCTCTTTTTATTGAGCAGATTAAAGCAGGTAACGCAATTACGATTACAAATCCTGATATGACAAGATTTTTGATGAATCTGGACGAAGCCGTTGATCTTGTTAAATTTGCTTTTGAACATGCGGAATCAGGAGATATTTTTATCCAGAAATCAGATGCCTGTACTATTGGAATATTAGCGGAAGCTGTCAAAAGGCTTTTTGGTGATACCGGTATTAATATTATAGGGACCAGACATGGAGAAAAGTTATATGAAACATTGATGACAAAAGAAGAACGGCTTCGTTCCGAAGATATGGGGGATTATTATCGAGTTTTTGCGGATAATCGAACACTGAACTATGATAAGTATTTTGTGAAAGGAGAAGTTACAACAGAGGCAGAGGAGGCATATACTTCTCATAATACGAATCAACTTGATGTGGAAGAAACCATTGCAAAAATTATGACGACTGATTATGTAAAAGAAGCGTTTAAGGTGGTGAAGCAATGAAAGTATTGGTAACAGGAAGTAATGGCTTTGTGGGGCGGAATCTTGTATGGAATCTGAAGGAAATACGAGATGGGAAGAACCGAACCAGACCTAATTTGACAATTACTGAGATATATGGTTTTGATATTGACAGTGATCAGACAGCATTGGATGAGGCGTGCAAACGGGTAGATTTTGTATTTAATCTTGCCGGAGTTAACCGACCAAAAGAAATATCTGAGTTTATAGAGGGAAATTATGGATTTGCGGACAGGCTCCTGGAGACATTAAAAAAACATCATAATAACTGTCCGGTAATGCTGGCCAGTTCAGCGCAGGCATCTCTGGCCGGAAGGTTTGCTGATTCTGAATATGGAAAAAGCAAGCTGGCAGGAGAGGAATTGTTTTTTAAATATGCGGAAGAAACGGGTTCTAAAGTTTTGATATATCGTTTCCCAAATTTGTTTGGAAAGTGGTGCAAGCCAAATTATAATTCGGCGGTGGCAACTTTTTGTCATGCAGTGGCAAATGATATGGAATATACAGTGAACGATCCGAGGACGGAGTTGGAACTCCTTTATATTGATGATGTAATAAATGAGATGCTTGATGCGTTAGAGGGGAAAGAGCATCGCTGTGACTATACAAAAGATGAACTTCATAATGGACTGGAGGCACAGCCATCATCAACTGGTCGTTATTGCTATGTGCCGATTACGCATAACGCAACATTGGGAGAAATAGTTAATTTATTAAATATATTTAAATCCATGCCGGAAAATCTTGTCATGCCGGAAATACCAGAGGAATCGTTTGCTAAAAAGCTTTATTCTACATATCTTTCTTATTTGCCGGTATCTAAAATATCTTATCATTTTAAGTCAAATGTGGATAGCCGCGGGAATTTTACGGAACTTATAAGGACATTGAATTGTGGACAGGTGAGTATTAATGTGGCAAAACCAGGGGTGACAAGAGGGCAGCACTGGCATAACAGCAAGTGGGAAATTTTTATAGTAGTCTCCGGCCATGGACTGATTCAGCAACGTCGTATCGGGATTGATCCTGAAACAAAAGAAGGATATCCTATGATTGAATTTGAGGTTACAGGAGAGCAAATGAAAGCGGTACAGATGCTTCCGGGATATACCCATAATATTATTAATCTGTCAAAAACAGAGAATCTTGTAACAGTTATGTGGGCAAATGAAATGTTTGATGAAAATAATCCGGATACATTTTATGAACCAGTGATTCCGGGAGAGGACAGATTATCGGCGGAAAAGGGGAATGTATGACATTGTGTAAACCGCTTGCGGATATGAAAAAGAAAGCAGCTAGTAAAAAAACGATAGTTATTATATGCGTAGTATGGTTAGTTTTGCAGTATATTTTGGTTTTTTATAAAAGTCCACTGGTTTTTATATCGGATGAAGTGACATACAAAAGGATTGCATATAATTTATTCCGATCCGAACCAATTGAGTCATTGCATTATCCTTTCCTTTATCCGGCAATAATATCAATGGGATTTTTTGGGAAAGAGCATTTTTATGAGGCAATGTTGGGTATAAATATATTGTTTAAAGGAATGTGCCTCATTATCATATGGAGATTGTTGCAAAAAGAGACAGATAGAAGAAAAGCAACGTATATATTGGTTCTCATAGCTTTTTCGCCAATATATTTTTTGTATTCCAGATTACTGATGGCAGAGAATCTGGCATGTCCGCTATTAATTATAAATGTATTGTATCACGAGCACTACAGAAAAGTATTGCTTAGTGGGCACGGGGGGGTAAAACATCCTGCACTGTTTGTGCAGCACTGTTGTCATTAGGCTTGTTTTGGACAAAGTATTTGATGTTAGTAACACTGCCGGTATTCTGTTTGTTTTGGAGTGTGGAATGTTTTAAAGGGACATCAGGACTGAGAAGCAGGATGATGAAGTTTTTTAAGGTTGCAATTTTTTATACCTTTATTGTCATATTTTGTATTGTTATATATGCGTATATCTATGCGGTGAAAATAAATCAACCTGTTTCTTTAGGGCTTATTATCGATACAATGGGATTTGGAATTGGATCGGGACCATCTAATAATGGATATGCGATATTGGTGGAGTGGAAATGGATAATAAGTTATGTGCTATATGCATTGCTTGGGGCGGCGCCTATAATTGCAGGTATGATTTCAAATGTAAAGTATAATTTACTTAAAGAGAATAAAGATATTTTTTGGTTAAGTATTCTGCTTATCATAGTATTAATTTATATTTCGGCCAGACATTCTACTTATATATATTATAATGCAGGTGGGAAAATGATGAATTTATGTGGCAGATATGTGGCATATACTACACCACTTTTGGCGATATGCTGGTTCCGGACATGTGATTTGTCAGAAAGGTATATTTTAAAGGTTGCAAGAAAAATATATGCAGGCATTACAGGTATCGTTATTGTGTGGGGGGCCTATGAATTATTATATGTATTCTCACCAGGAGTAGAACAATCTTCGGGATGGCTGACGGGAATCAGAGCGGCAGATAATGCAGGCTTTACGAATCTGGGAATAGTTTTTTGCTGGATGTATTGCGTGGGAATTTGGGTTTTAATTTGTACTGAGCGAATAATAGGAATATTAATTATTTGTATATTGTTGTCTATTAATAGTTTTTCAGCAGTGCTGACCTGTGAAAAATATCATAGTGCTGCTTTTGTATATTCTGAATTAATGAAGGAACTTTGTGATAGGGAGGGCAATGGAACGATATCCGTATTATGTACTGAGTTTGCAGATTATGACCGTATGTATCAATTTAAGTGGTTTTACAATATTGATGGTAAAACGGAGAGGATACGGATAGTCCGTGCTCCAATAGAATTAATTGATCCATGTCGGTTGGAACAGAAGTGTGATGAATATTTATTTCTGATTAAGACAGAATTGGTAGATTCGGAAATATATCAGAAGAATATTGATTTAATTACAGGTGATTTAAATAAAGAGTATGTTCTGTTGGAATGGGACAAGAATAGATTCTATAGAGATGAAAGCAAGTTGGATGTATTGTTTACAGAAGAAAATCAGGTTAGATTGTCGTGTGAAGGTAATAACCAGTTAATGTTCATTTGTGGCAGGTATTTGCTTCCAGTAGAATATGAGGCAGAAGGAAATCAGGTTTTTGTAGCAGTAGATAAAAAATATTTTGAGGATGATATAGTATGTGCTTATGATTTAAGTGAATTGAGTTTGAGGGAAGTCGTTTTGGAAAGATAAATAGGGAAAGGGAGGTGTGGAGGATTTTATGAAAGATATGAAATATCCGTTGTGGAAAGACAATGGAAGATTGAAATTGCTTATTATTGTTGGTACGAGACCGGAGATCATACGCCTTGCACCAACAATTGCAAAGGCCAGGGAGTATTTTGATTGTTTACTGGTACATACAGGCCAGAATTATGATTATAACCTTAATGGAGTATTTTTTAAGAATCTGGGATTATCTGATCCGGATATTTTGCTTAATGTAGTTGGAGATGACTTGGGTGAAACGATAGGGAATATTTTAAGTGAATCTTATAAACTTATGTCAGAGCTGAAACCGGAGGCACTACTGATTCTTGGAGATACTAATTCCTGTTTATCTGCGATAGCGGCAAAACGCCTTCATATACCTATTTTTCATATGGAGGCAGGAAATCGTTGTAAGGATGAGTGTCTGCCGGAGGAGACGAACAGGAGGATTGTGGATATCATTTCAGATGTGAATCTTGCTTATTCTGAACATGCACGGCGCTATCTCATGGAATGCGGACTGCCAAAGGAGAGGACTTACGTTACAGGTTCCCCAATGGCAGAGGTATTAAGCAATAATCTGAAGGCGATTATGAATTCTGATGTACATAACAGAATTTCGGAAGAAATAGACAAAGAGATTAAAACAGGCAAATACATTCTTTTATCGGCGCATCGAGAGGAAAATATTGATACGGAGGAAAATTTTTTATCTCTTTTTCAGGGAATTAACGTTATGGCGGAAAAGTATAACATTCCGATTCTGTATTCCTGTCACCCGAGAAGTAGGAAAAGGCTTGTGCAGATGGAAGAAGCAGGAAAATTTAAGCTACATCCGGAAGTAATAGCTCATGAGCCGCTGGGATTCCATGACTATAATTATCTGCAGATGAATGCTTTTTGTGTGGTTTCGGACAGCGGAACGCTGCCGGAGGAAAGCAGCTTTTTTACATCAATTGGCAAACCATTCCCGGCCGTATGTATCAGGACGAGTACCGAGAGACCGGAGGCGTTGGATAAAGGATGTTTTATTCTATCCGGAATTGATACGGAAGGACTGCTGCAGTCAGTAGAAATGGCGGTAGAGATGAATAGGGACGGGGATTACGGAATACCTGTACCGGATTATATGGATGTTAATGTCAGTATGAAGGTTA
Source organism: Lachnospiraceae bacterium (assembly GCA_022799355.1). GTDB lineage: Bacteria > Bacillota > Clostridia > Lachnospirales > Lachnospiraceae > 1XD8-76. The sequence goes on from JAAWOG010000010.1 coordinate 21,593, forward strand.
TAAGGATTATCCAGTCCTATACCAGGGTGGTTAATAAAGTGGTGTGGAGGAAATAAAAATTCTCATTATTCTGTTGTTCAAATAAGAAAACCATGATAAACTAAGCTAGTAATTCTAATTTTTCATATAAGAATTGCAAATGAAAAAAGATGGAGTATAAATATATGAAAGAGAGAGAAATTAGCATAATCGATTTATTAGTGGAAATTTTATTGCACTGGAGAATGTTTATTATTTGGATGCTGATTGGAGCAGTCCTATTAGGTGCATATAGTTTCAATCGTTCACGAAGCGCTATAAAAAGCCAGCAGGCACAGACGGTGGAAATGGAGCGGGAGCCGGAAGAATGGCTGTCCGAAGAGGAAATAGAAAATGTAAATTATGTAATGGCTTATGAAAAAGCATATCAGGAAAAAAAGGCTTATCAGGAGGAATTGCTGCTGATGCAGGTGGATCATAACAACATCAGCAAGGCAGAAGCAACTATTGCTATCGATGCAGGAGAGCGGCAGAAAAGCTATGATATAGAAAAAGTCTATGAAGATATTATATTAAGTGGGGAACTCGTTGATAAAGTGGCGGAAAATACTGATATGAAAGCGGCGGATATTAGCGAGATGCTTTTTCTATGCAGGGAGGGAACCGTAAGCTACAGTTTAGAAGGGGCGGAAGGGATCAGTACGTTCAGGATTGCGGCGATGCATAGTGACGAGGCTCAAAGCAAAAATATGTTGGATGCGGTTATTGCATTTCTGAAAGAAAAGCAGCCAGATTTGGAAAAGAGCCTTGGGGAGCATGAAATTACGATAGTAAATCAGTCTTTTGGCATAGCGCCTGATACATTGATTGCAGAGAAACAAAAAAAGTTATTGGATGAAAGAGCCAGCATGAAAAGGATACTTTCTGATACGATAGAAAATTTGTCTGATGTGGAGAAACAATATTATAATCTCTTGTCAAATGACGAAGAATCTGAGGAAAATGCAGTGGTGGAGGTGGTGTCAGCACCAGGAGTGAGTGTGAAATATGTTCTTCTCGGAGCGGTTATGGCGGCATTCATTTATGCGTTTATTCTTTTCATGATTTATATTTTTAATACTAAAATACGTGCTACGGATAGTTTGCAGGAATTATATGACATTCCTCAATTGGGTATGGTTCCATCTGAAAAGAATGATAAAAAGGTATTTGGGTTTATAGATAAATGGATTATATCTCTGAGAAATCATAATAAACGGCAGTTTACATCAGAGGAAGCATTGGAACTTGCCTCTGTTGCGGCTAAAATGGCTGCCGGAAAGGAAACGCTTCATGAGCTAAGCCTGATGGGCAGTGGATTAAAAGAGCACTCATTTGATATATGTGAAAAAATTAAAGAACGTTTGAAAAAAGATGGCATTCAAGTAAATATTTTGAACAATGTGCTATATGATGCTCAAATGATGGGAGAATTGGAGAAGGCGAAAGGCGTAATTCTGGTAGAGAGTGCCAATATAACATTATATAACGAGATTTTTGAAGAATTGGAACTTCTGAAAAGACAAGGGATTAAAGTTTTGGGCGGAATTTTAGTGGGATAGAATAAATCTGTGATGAGGAAAAACCTGCAGGGCTGGACGGCTTTGCAGGTTTTTTGCTTTTATTATTGCCGCAGTGATTATCTGAAATTTGGAATGAGATCGTGTGATACGGATAATTTTAAGAAACTATTGCTGTTTTTATGAGATATTGGCCCGTTTCCCTTGCACTGTTATCCTTTGCATGTTATGATGAATAACATGAATTTATATAAAAGAGACGAAAAGTGGCCGCCGCTGCCAGTTCGGAACAAGCAGGAAGAGCAGTAAAATGGTGTGTATTCTAGACAGGGAGGGGCAGGAGATGTTCCTTTCTACAAGTTGCTTTTATGTTGAGTAAGAGATTACTGTCCTTGTATGGGATATGGCATTAAAGATAAGGGGAAACTTCATGGGCAATACAACGGATAAACCTGTTGGTGTCAGTTTTCTGGTGGAAAAATATATTCAGGAATATATAGCACAGGGCGGAAGCAAGATAAAATTCATAACAGGATGTGCAAGAAGCGGAAAAACATACCTGCTCCGTTTTATGTGCAGTAAAGTACAGGAGAGTAACTATTGTCCTGTGTTTTTTTCGCCCAAAAGATCTGACTGCATGATTTTAAGGAGATAGATCTGGAAATTCTTCGTCAGTGTAAATTGAAGGAATATTTAAAGGGCTGTGCTGGAAATCTGGTCAGAGGAATGGGGTATGAACCTTCGGAAATTCCGGATGGCCGGACGTTTATCGACTATCTGGCGCAGGAAAATATGAGTGATGCACTGAACTGGCGTGAGATCCACACGCAGTTAAAGGAAATGTTTTTGGATAATCCGCTTCTGGACAATAATTTTGCACTCGCCTGCAGTATGTTGACAGGCAGCATTTTAGGGTATCCCGTGCTGGAAGATCAGAGCAGGGACATGCTTTTGGGGTGGCTCTATGGGGACAGGACAGTGAAACTGGCTCAGCTTTGCGCCCTCGGACTTTCAACAACAAGAATCACAAAGTATAACGTAAGACACATGCTGCGCTCTTTTGCGAAGGTTATCCGCATGGGCGGATTTTTATGGAGTCGCGCCATATGACAGAGGCGCTTCTCTTTGGCATACCTTCAAGGATTTTGAGAAGGTGTTTTTCCGGTACGCGTCCAAAGGTACTCAGGGATCTTTCGGAGCATTTAAGCGATGTTTGTGAGAGCAGAAATCTTCAGGAATGATCATCTGCGGAAAATATGAGGGAGGAAAGACACATCTGCTCAACACGGTTTTTAATATGGCGAGTGAGAACAACATGGTGGTTTCCTACTTATCTTTGAACAAAGAGACGCCTATAGACAAACTCTATATGCTTTATCCGAAACTGATGGTGAATACTTATCTTCCAAGAAGGCTTCAGCCCGGGTTTATGCAGGTGTTTGATACCATGACCGCAGGGAGCAGGCTTGCCTCCGAGATGATGGCTTATGTTGCGGGGCATCTTGAGACGGATAAATTGTATTATCTTCTGAGGGCGTGCCTGAAAACGGAAGATGCGGAGGAGAAGTTTAAGCTGCTGGCTGATCTGGAAGGGGATTCTGTGGAGGAACTGCAATATCAGGTGTATGTGGTTAATTCGGCAAGATATCAGCTGGCAAGGACAATTTTAGGCAAGCTAAGAGCCGGCATAATTATGAAATAGCATTGCAGGAAGGCGTTATTTCCGAGGTCAGACTGATTCAGATTGCGTTACATTTTCGTGAAGATGAATATGAAGAATACCAGGAGTTGTCAGAACGAATGAAGGCGACTCGGCGGCAATTGTACCTGCGTTATCCCCTTCTGAAAAAAGAGGGGGTTTGTATTATCTGTTTATAGAGGAGAGCATGGAGGAAAAGAGTTATTTTCCGCTTCAGGGGGAATACTTTCAGGTGGAGGATTGGGAGTACGATGCTTCAGGAGATTAAAAGAAGGGTGAGTTTAAAAGGATCAAAAGCTGCGGTATGGATCGTATCTGTCTTTTTGCTTTTTGCGTTGCTGCCGCTTTTTGTGATTGCACATTTTAATTATCCGTGCAGTGATGACTTCGCGTATGCGGGGGCGATTTATTCCGGGATAAAAAACGGATGCAGTTTTTGGCAGATTTTGAGGGGCTGTTGGGAGACGGCAATGAGTTACTATAGAAACTGGCAGGGGCGCTATTTTGATGATATTGTTTCGGCATTTGGCGTGGGAACGGCTGTTCCTGAATTTTACTTTTTGGGAACGTATTTGACACTGGTTCTGTTTGTTATGGCATGTATTGGCTTTGTAAGGACGGTTGCATACAGGCTGTGCCGTTGGGACTCAGATATTTCCTGGATTGTTTCAATGTTGATAACGGCGATGCTGGTATTATATGTGCCATATCCGTCGGAGGCTTTTTATTGGTATGTAGGGGCAACAGGCTACACCATGGCATATGCGCTTTTGCTGTTTCTGGGACAGACATTGATTGCCTTTTATTCTGCGAAGAAGGGATGTTCTTTTAAAAGATGTCCCCAATCTTTGGATGAACATAGCGGATCAGACAGAGAAACAGAGGTTTCTTATCAGGCAAAAAAAACAGAGAAACAGAAAGTGTTGTTTGGTATACTGGCGGTTATTTTAACGGCCATGGTTGGGGGAAGCAATTATTCCACAGGGCTTCTTACTGCGGAAATACTGGTAGTGGTATGTGTCCTTATGTTGGTGCTGAAAAAAAAATGCGGTTTTCTACTGTTTATTCTGGCGGAATATTTGCTTTGCTTTGTGAAATTTAATGCGTTATCCTCCGGAAATAATGCAAGGATGGGGAATGTGGAGAGCCTGGGTGCTGTGGGAAGTATTTTGGCATCTCTTAGCCAGGGGGCAGTTTTTTTGAAAGAGTGGTTTCGTTTTCCGGTATTTCTTTTTCTTGTGGTGGTACTTTTGCTGGGGGCTTATCAGTTGGCAAAGATGGAATATTCTTTCCGGCTGCCGGTTTTGGTGACGGTAATTTCTTTTGGGCTGTATTCTTCCATGATGACACCGGCATTTTTTGCAGGAGCCACATGGGGGCCCGGACGGTTGATTAATCTGGTATATTTCAGTTATTATTTTCTTTTAGCGGGAAATCTGTTATATTGGACAGGGTGGGCAGTTCATAAATATGAAAGACTGCGGCAGATAGCAGGAAGGCAAATAAAAATACTGCCTGTATTTTTCTACTTTTTTGTGTTACTTCTGGTCAGTCTGAAAATATATGGACTGCAATCTACAAATAGTAGCAGTGCATTGTTGTCTTTGGTAAAGGGAGAGGCAGCAGAATATTTGAGAGAAAATGAGATTCGCTGGGAGATTTTTATGGATGATTCTATAAGAGATGCGGTAGTAGAGGATTTTTCCGTAAAACCGTATGTGTTGTATCATGATGATATTGTAGAGGATGAGACTGATTGGAGAAATCATGCTGTGGCGAACTTTTTTGGAAAAGATTCAGTCAAGTTGAAAAAATAAGGTGGGATAATGTTCAAAGAATTGCTTCAGGATAAAAAGAAGAAATATATAGTGATAGTTTTGCTGCTGGGAAGTTTTTTTGTGGCGTTAAAGTGTATTTTTGTCAGTCTTCATATGGATGAAGAATATGCTGTCAGCCTGTCTTATCGGCTCCTCAGAGGGGACAGGCTTTTTACACAAGTATGGGATCCGCATCAGACATCGGCGTTTTTGATGGAGTTTCTGATGTGGATCTATCTGAAACTTTTTGATACAACAACTTATATTGTGGTCTGGGTGAGAGCAATAGGAGTATTGATACAGTTTGGGATAGCTTATTATCTGTATCGGATGCTCTGCTATCTGCTTGAGCCGGAGTATAGTTTTTATTTATCCATACTGTATTTTAATTTATTGCCCAAAACGTATGTGATGCCTGAATTTTCCAATATGATGGCATGGGGGCTGACGATGCTTTTGCTGAGCTTTTTCAGGCTGTCGATGCTGGAGAAGAAGGAGGCGGAAGATAGAAAACGGAATTTGAAAATAATATTGACAACAATAGAGGCAGGGATGTGGCTCTCTTTTGTGGTACTTTCTTATCCGTCCTGTGTGCTGCTGTTTCCCCTTTTGTTGTGGTATCTTTGGAAGTATGATGCTTACCGGAAAAGAACAATAGCCGTATTTGCGGGAACCTGTCTTGCGGCAGGGGGAGCGTATATGGCATATTTATTCAGCTATATGACGCTATCGGAGTTGCTTGTCAATATTCGGAGCCTGCTGGCGTCCAACGGTTCTCACAGTGACGGAATAATCGGTAAATGCCAGATTTATGGACTGAATCTGGTGCCGTTGTTGTTATTTGGGACAGGATATTTGGCGGCGGCTGTTATTGTATATCAATGTATAAAGAGAAAGAAATTACGTGTTCATGAGGCGGGTATCAGGAAAGCGGGAGCAACAGATAAAGGAGGTCTTGCGGCAGATAGTAAATGCGGTTTTGGCATGGGATTGAAACATATGCCGGAAGAAGAAAAGCTTACTTTTTATTATATCTTCCTGATTACCTCTTTTGTATTGATGTTTCTGCACTGGATATTTATGTTATGGAAGTATGAGCGTTCTTATCCGTATACCATATACTTTTTTATCTTTGCGCTTGCATTTTATTATGTAAGAAAACTGCCGGAAGAAAAAAGAATAGTAGCGGATCTCTGGCTGTGGTCAAATGTAGTAATGTATATTGCTATTTTGATGCTTACGAACCTGACATTGTTTACATCCGTAAAATATCTATTGACAGGAGTGATCATGGGGGCGGCGGTCCTTTTGATCTATACGAAGGAGAGACAGCCGGAGATTTACCGGAAGTATGCGGGCTGTTTTTTGATCGTATGGTGTTTTGTGGCAGTTTTTATAAAAGGCTGGGCTTATACGGACAATGACGGATTGATGAAGAATATTACCTGTGTGGGAAATATCATCTCAGTGGGACCGGGAAAGGGCATTGTCACGGAGTATATGCAGGGGTATATGGCGGAGTGCAGCCATGAGGAATTTGGGACATATATTGAACTGGGAGAGAGCCTGCTTGCGCTTGATACCAATACGATCTGTTATATGTATCAGGATGTCAATATCGGTTCCTGTACCACGATCTGCACCCCATCCTTTGATGAGAATCTGCTGGATTATTGGGAAAGGAATCCTGACAAATATCCGGATGTGATAGCGGTGATGTGCTGGTATGGAGAACTGCAATGGGATCAGGAGAGCTGGATCATGCATTGGATCGAGAATGAATTTGGAGCAACGCAGGTGATCGACGGAAAGTACTTTAGATATTATATCAGGAGACCATAGAAATGGGAGAGAACAGAAATTCCGGATATCAGTTTTATATAGACATATTGCGGATTATAGCCTGTTTCAGCGTGATCATGCTTCATGCATCGGCACAGGCGTGGTATAGCCTGCCGGTGGACAGCTTCGGATTTAAGGTTGCCAATTCCTATGATGCATTGTTTCGATTTGGTGTGCCGGTTTTTGTGATGATCAGCGGGGCGCTGTTTCTTGCACCTGAGAAGGAACCGGATGTGAAAAAGCTCTATCGCCATAATATCCTGCGGCTGGCCATTTTGTATATATTTTGGTCCTGCTTATACGGGCTGATGGACTGCAGGGGATTTGATCCTGCCGGGATCGGATGGAAGGATGTTTTGAGAGAGATGATTCTGGGGCGGTATCACTTGTGGTTTTTGCCGATGATTATTGGGATTTATGTGTTGCTGCCTGTTTTAAAGGTGTGGCTCCGAAATGCGTCTAAGAAGAATATAGAGTATTTTTTGCTGTTGTTTTTTGTCTGTCAGATCTTATGTGAGACGATCAGAGCAATCTGTGCTTCCGGTATGGCGGACTATGTGCTGAATCTTTTTCAGCCGGAGATGGTGTGCAGTTATCTGGGGTATTTTGTGCTTGGATATTATCTGGTGCATATCGGCGTCGATAAGAGATGGCATAAATTTATATATGTGGGCGCACTGGCAGGAGGAGTTTTAAATATTGTGCTGGGAAACTATCTGGCAGAACGTGCCGGAGAACCTACCGGAGCAATCTACGACAGCTTTGGACTGTTTACGGCATTGATTTCCGTGGCACTTGTAATATGGGCGAAGGAGACTTTTTCACGAAAGGCTTTCGGTGCAGGGATGGAGAAGGTTTTTCATGAAATTTCCGCGGCTACATTGGGAATTTATGTGATGCATGTAGGATTGATAGAGATTTTGGAAGTCCGGGGGATTCATAGCCAGATGGTATCGCTTGTTTTTGGGATACCGTTTCTTGCGGTGATATGTTTTATCTGCTGTTTTGCGGTCAGTGCAGTGCTTAGGCGCATTCCGATTGTCGGGAAATATATTTGTTAATATACAATATAAACATAAATATGATACCAGCTATCTTCCGTCTCAAAAGGGGCTTCCTGCAACAGAGAAAGCCCTTTTTCTTCCGCGTTCATCAGATAAGCGGCAGAAAAGATATACTTACAGTTCAGTTCTTTCAGCTTATCGATATTCAGGTCAAGATCATAGACCACACTGTTCCATTTTTTCTCAAAGGTATAGTAATTTGCCTGTTCTGCTGTGGTGATATAACAACGGTTTCCCCAGTTGTCAAAAAAATCTCTGACATAGTCGTTTTTTTTCAGTTCACCCTCCATAATTTCACGGAAAGTGTGTTTATATTCCAACGGATAATTATTGGAATAGCCGTCCAGACAGTAAAAACCATTGTAAGCGGCAGCGGCAGGGTAGATACCGACACTGATAACACGATAGTTTTCCTGAGGTTCTCCGATAGCCATATTGATCTGGCTGAAAATATCTTCCGCGAAGAATTTATCCCAGTCAAGAGCGTAGTAATCACTGCCCTTCAGCAGTTTTGACAGGTTGGGGCGGAGCGGGGAATGAAGCAGTATGGTGATGCCCCAGATTCCTGATACGGCGAAAATAATAACATGTATCAGGAGGGCTTTTCGGTAATTTACAGAAACGGAATGTTTAGCATAAGAGGCAGGCTCTGTTCCGGTTTTCCATATATCCGCCAAAAAGCTGAAAAGATATCCTGCCAGAATACACCAAGCTGTCGGCAGTAGCCAGCAGATGCGGTCCAGGTTAAATGTTTTCAGGATTCCGCCCGAGGTATTTCTGAGTTCTGTGATATAAGATCCATGATAAAAAGCGTAAAATAAGCAAACAATAAAAATAAAAAGCAATATCCGAAAAGCGTTTAACAAAGTTCGCCGGTTGCTTTGTAAATAAAGGGATTCTTTTTTGCCGGCAGAACAAAATACTATCAGGCAAAAAACGAAAAGGAAAAAGACAACGGTGTGGTAACTCTGTGCGTAGGAGATCCCCGTTGTAAATGCCTCTTTGAAATAGTCAGAAAAATTCTGAGGGGAGAGCAGCATTTCGGATTTGTGACTGATATAGGTGGTTTCAGGAAAAAGAACCTGCCTGATCAGTCCTAAATTTGTTATGATATATGTTATCAACAGGACAGCAAAGGAGAGCCAGGGAGAGAGAGAAATCTGTCTTTTGGCATGAAGCGCCCTGTATGTTTCGGAAAGCGCAAATATTCCGAGTATGAACAGGCAGGCGAAGCCAACCAGTACCAGAGAGGAGGAGGCAGCGTAAAATACGATTATAAGGTAACAGGGAAAGCTGCTGCGGCAAAAAATCCTCGGAATATTTCCGAAAGAGGGGGAATGAGAGCTCTTATCGGTATCTTTCAAAGAAATTTCGCTGCTGAAAAGTGAATGCACAGCATAAATCAACAGAGGCTGTCCGGGAATGCAAAGCCCATATACCGGATAAAATGGCAGCAGCATAAAAACAACAGCAATCGAAAAAGAAATAAATTCTTTTTCTGTAAGCTTTATCAAAAGCATATACGTGCCGAGAAAGGCCGTCATGTATATGATCCATTGAGAGATCATAAAAGCGGTAAAAGGGCTGCATATCACATAAAGCAGTACAAACAGCGGCGCCGGAGGGACTGCTCCTGCGGCAGGAAGTCCGTTCATGATCTCAGGATAGATTCGGATATCAGTGAATAAATATCTGGCGGTCAGCAGGTAGCTGAAAAGCTCACCGTCTAACTGGTCATGGTAGGTAATGATGCTTCCTGTGCCCAACAGCAGAAAAGGAACCATAAAAAGGCAGGACAAAATAAGTCCCAGTCCAAGATAACAATTTTTCTTATGTGTATGATACAGAGATAACAATTTATTCATAGCATTATATTAATAAGGAAAGATTGGGATGTCAACTATAAATCAGCCTTTCCAGACCAGGCTGATGATTTAAGATGGAAAAACAACGGTACAGGCAGAGGGGGATAAACGATGGGCGTCCATTTATGAATTAACATTGAAATAATAAATGAGATAAGTTATAATTCGTAACAGACAGAAAGATTATCATATTTTCCATATGTCTGGAAATATGGAATAAATAATAGAATTACGAAGACAATTAAAGATGTACCAAAGATGGAGGTGAGTTTCATCAGTCAGTCTAAAAAAATTACGGCAGGATTTATATTACTTTTAACAGTTATAATGGGGGCATTTTTGACTGGTGATTCTCAAAGAACTGTACATCTTGGCTTTTCTGAAAAGCCGGGATATTATGACGAGGTTATTGAACTGAAAATTTTGGGAAGCGATGGAAACAGGGTATATTATACTCTGGATGGGAGCGATCCCGGAACGGACGGAATATTATATGAACCGGATAAGCCGATTATACTTACGGATGCCAGTGCCAATCCGAATGTTTATTCGGCGAGAACGGATACTTCTACCGCGTTTCTTAGTGATCTGGTAGAGACATATTCATCGGGAGCGGAGGAACCCGGATACACGGTTCCCGATTATCCTGTTGACAAATGCAATGTGGTTCGTGCCGCTGCTTTTGATAAAAAGGGAAATTGCCTTGATACGATAACAGGTGTATATTTTGTGGGATTTCAGGATAAGATCGGTTATGATAAAATATATACCGCCTCGATTGTAACAGATCCGGATAATCTGTTTGATTATGACAGGGGGATTTATGTTACGGGAAGTACGTTTGAGGAAGCAAAAGATACCATTTTTGGTTCCGACGGCGAGGGGAATGATTCGGTTTTGGAACATCGTTCCTGGTACTGGTGGACGTCAAACTACAGTAACAGAGGAATCGAGTGGGAAAGGGAAGCGGTAGTAACCATTTTTGATGAGGGAAAAGAGCAGGTTTTGTCAGAAAACTGTGGTATCAGAATACAAGGCGGGGGCAGTAGGGGAATGCTGCCGAAAAGCATTGGCTGCTATGCGAGAAGAGATTACGGAGGAAGCTATAATTTTCAGACGCCATTGTTTCAGGAAGAGATATATCCTCATAAGTTTGTCTTTTTTTCCGGTGGTGATGATAATGTTTTTAAATTAATGGATTATCTGGCGAATACAATGGAAAAGGATCTTGCTTTTTCCACGATGGATTTTATTCCCTGCGCGGTTTTTCTGAACGGGGAATACTGGGGAGTTTATTATATGACGGAAAATTACAACCGTGATTTTATCAGCAGCCACTATAATGTGGAAGAGGATAATGTGATCATGGTAAAGAATGGTGAACTGGCAGAAGGAAAGGGACAGGAGGTAAGGCTTTTTGAGGAAATGGTGTCATTTATTGCCGGTAATGACATGACACTGGAGGAAAATTATGAGCGGGCGTGCCGTCTGATCGATGTAGACAGTTACATAGATTACTATGCGGCACAGACATATATTGCGAGATATGGTGACTGGCCCGGGGGAAACTATGCGGCGTGGAGGACAAGAAAGAGCGAAGGTTCTGCCTATGGAGACTGCAGGTGGAGATGGATGCTTTTTGATGTGAATTCCGGAGCATTGGCTGTTGATATGGTGGAGGCGGATATATTTGTGAGTATTCCGCAGAGTGATGTGGTGTTTCAGTCATTGTATCAAAATGAAGCGTTTCGGGCAAAATTTGCCGAAAGGTTATTATATATAGGCAGAGAGATATATTCAGAGGAAAACTGTCAGGCTTTTCTGGAGGATTATGTGCAGAGGATGAGGGAGCCGGTTGCCGCAGGCAGCCTTCGGTTTTATAATGATGCGCGAAGAGAGGAATTTGACAGGAATGTTGAAAATATCAGTTTGTTCTTTGAGGGAAGATATGATGCCATATGGAGTTCGCTGACAGAGAACATGGGAGAAGAATGGCTTAGAAAAAATGGAATACAGAAATGAACTGAAATTTATGGTATCTGATTCGGATCTGGAAAGGATCAGGTATAGGCTTTTACCGCTGATGAAGCAGGATGAGCATCAGGGAATACGTGGATACCGGGTGAGCAGCGTTTATTTTGATGATATTTACGATTCTTATTTATCTGAGAATGAAGCGGGGACAGATAACAGGAAAAAGTACAGAATCAGGTTGTATAACGGAGATTCGGAACTTATTCATCTGGAAAGGAAGTCTAAATATCGTGGAATGACCGGAAAAATGAAGCAGAAACTGACAAGGGAAGAGGGCGAATTTCTGATAGCCGGAAATTTGGAAGGGCTGCATGATAAAATGGCATCTGAAGATGATTTTCTGCTCAGAGAAGTTTGCATGGAAATTTTGAGGAAAAAACTGAGAGCAAAATGCATTGTGGAATATGAGCGGTTTGCTTTTGTGGAGAGTACGGGTAATGTCAGGATAACATTTGACAGGAATGTATCCGGCAGCAGGCAGGTGGAGAGTTTCTTTGAAGAGGATATTGTCCATATGCCGGTTATGCCCAGAGGCTGGCATATACTGGAGATAAAATACGATGAACTTTTGCCGCACTATATTTTGCAGGCGGTCGACACAGGAACCCTGCGCAGACAGTCCTTTTCAAAATATTGTGCGGTGAGGCGGATTGTCGGGTAGAGGGAGTGAGGATATCATGGGCGTTAAGGATGTGATAAAGAAATCGGTGCTGGAAGGCTTTGCGGCTAACGATATTTCCAATGTGAAAATTATTGTGACGCTGGGAATTTGTTTTCTGATTGCGGCATATATCTATTTTATATACAGATATATAACAAAAGCCACGTTTTATGACAGGAATTTTAACGTTGCGATGGCAATGGTTTCAGTTGTTGTTGCGGGGATTATACTTGCGATGCAATCCAATCTGGTTATTTCACTGGGAATGGTAGGAGCCCTATCGATTGTGCGCTTCAGGACGGCAATAAAAGAGCCCATGGATCTGTTGTTTTTGTTCTGGTCGATCGGAACCGGTATTATCTGCGGCGCCGGTTTATACGAACTGGCAATTATCATAGCGCTTGTGGTGACAATTGGAATCCTGCTTTTGCAGATTATACCGATCAATGCAAGCCCTTATCTGGTAGTTATCAACGCGAAGGATAAAGGGATGGAAGCTGATATTCTGACAATCGTAAAAAAATATTCTCCGCGTTATCGGATTGACTCAAAAAATATCCGGGCGTCGGGGATGGATCTGATCATAGAGATACGAAGCAAAAGCGGCAGTACGCTTGTAGATGAGTTGTCCGCGATAGAGGGTGTTGCGTCGGTTTCTTTATTATATCATGATGCACCGGTAAAAAATTAGAGGAGCGGTTTAACGGAATGACGTTGTGAGTAAACACAACGCGCGTTGGGATGCCGGAAGCATAACTGCCCCTTGCCCATCCTCCACCCCTATGCTAAAATAGAAAACATGAAAATAATGGATATCGGCAAAATAATCAGGGAAAAGGACAAACTGGCGGCGGTATTGCTGACGGTGTTTTTTGCGTTGCAGATCATCCCGCTTTTATATCTGGGAAGATTCAACCACCCTACTTCCGATGATTTTAAATATGGTACATATTCTCATACGGCATGGCAGGAGACAGGCTCTCTGGCAGCGGTACTGGAAGCGGCGGCAAAGGGTGTTGCGGAGGATTATCAGACATGGCAGGGAAGTTATTCGGCACTTTTTCTGATGAGGCTTGAGCCATCCGTGTTCGGAGAGAAGTATTACGGCCTGGTGCCCTTTATTATGCTGGGGCTTTTGAGCATCGGGACATTGTATTTTCTGAGGACGATGTTTAAGGTCGTGCTGAAATCGGATTCCCTTCATTATATCAGTATATCGATGCTGATCCTGTCTTTCTGCGTGCAGTTTTCACCGGTGGCTTCGGAACAGTTTTTCTGGTACAACAGTTCGGTTTACTATAATGCTTTTCATGCGCTGCTTTTATGCTATCTGGGGTGGCTTGTGCGGTTTGGCTATGGGGGAGGAAAACGGTATATTGTTTATATGGCGTTCGGCGGATTTTGTCTGGGAGGAGGCAACTATGTGACGGCGCTGCTCCTTGTTATGATTCATGCTGCGGCGCTGGCTCTTTTGTGGTATTTGAAGAGAAGAAAAGAGTTTTGGGCGATTCTTTTTTTGTGGCTGGAATTTCTGGCATGTTTTGCAGTGAGTGCGGCCGCGCCGGGAAATGCGATAAGAGGGGCGGAGATAGCCGGGTACGGCGCGGTTTCTTCCATTGTCAGATCTTTGGTGCAGGGAGTGCGGTACTATATGGCATGGCTGGACAAGTGGTGGCTGATAGCGGCTTTGATTATGCTGCCGGTGATGCTGGGACTGATCAGGGAGACGTCTTTTCAGTTTCCCCTGCCGGGCTTTGTGCTGCTGTATCTCTACGGCGCATTCAGCGCCATGTCCTGTCCGACTTTTTATGCCCTTGGAAGCACGGGGCCGGGGCGGATCATCAATATTATCTATGACAGTTTTCTGCTGATAAGTTTTGCTCAGTTGTTTTATCTGCTGGGGTATATCTGCCGCAGATGGGAAGAGGCCGTAGCGGACGGGAGAAGGCAGAAGGAGCGCCTTGGCATTCTTTTTGCCGGATTGTATAACGGAGCCGTTATCATCCTTGCCAGCATGTTGTTATTGTCGGGAGCGATCCTGGATATGACAACGGTGACGGCGTGCAAGGTCTGGATAAAAGGTGAAGGAAAGCAGTATCATAAGGAGTATATGGAGCGGCTTGCCGTACTGGAGGATGAGAGTGTTGCGGATGTGGTGTTTGCGCCCTATACGGTGGAACCCGACCTGGTTTTTATTGCGGATGGAACGGAAGATCCGGAGTTTGTCAATAACAGGGAGTGGGCGGATTTTTATGGAAAGAATTCGCTGGTGATCCGGGCGGAAGAATAACTATGTTGTTTGGGGATTTTGAGAGGATTGAACTTTTTTGACAGGAAATAAACAGAGAAGCAAACATAATAAAATAACAGTGATTCTGGCAGTTCAGTTTGTTGTATTATTTATTTTGGGATGGCAGCTTGCAAACAAAGGCCAGGAATACGCGCTGGAGATGACGCCGGTATCACGGATGGAGGAAACAGGAGAAAGGATTGACTATATAAGTCAAAATATATCTCTCGAAACCGGCTCTTACCGGGTGCTTGTGGATTATGCGGCATCTTCGGATATGACGAATGCGGTCGATATACTTTCTGCAGACGCCGGATATGGAGGGTTAAAGACAAATACAACGCCTCTGTATGCGGGGGAGAGGCAGACTTCTTATCTGTTCTGGCTGAAGGGCTCGGTTTCTGATCTCCAGGTGAAAGTAACGGCAGGGGAAGAGGGAAGTCTTGATGTTTCCGGCGGAAGGCTGGTGCGGACAAACCATTTGGAACGCCAAAGGCTATTGTGTGTATTATTGTTTTTCCTGATTTTGGATGTGCTGCTTTACCTGCTTTCCGAATGGAACCGGGCGGAAATAAAGAAAAAGCGAGATGCAGGGATGACGGCGGTTTTATTGGCCGGTATTATCCTTGGGGTTTCCCTACCGCTTTTTACGGACTATCTGCTGACGGGAGCGGATATGACATTCCATTTGCTCCGCATAGAGGGAGTGAAGGATGCTCTGGCATCAGGGCAGTTTCCGGTACGTATTCAGCCGAACTGGCTGCAGGGACACGGTTATGCGGTGGGCATATTTTACTGTGATCTGTTTTTGTATCTGCCCGCATTTTTGCGTATCATGGGTTTTACCGTGCAGACGGCATACCAATGTTACAAATTGTCCGTGAATATTGCGACCTGCCTGATCTCCTGGTACAGTTTTCGGAAAATGTTCCGAAGCAATAAAATAGGAGTATTTGGGAGCTTTCTATATACTTTTTATATTACGAGGCTGGTATTCCTGTATGCAGTAGACGGTGTGGGGCAGTATACGGCAATGACGTTTTTACCTCTTGTGGTTTATGGCTTTTACCGGATACTGACGGAGGATCAGAACAAACCGGAGGAAAAGTACGGCTATATACCGCTTGCGCTTGGGATTTCAGGCGTTTTGTGCAGCCATGTGCTGAGCTGTGAGCTTCTGTTGTTTTTTATATTGCTTCTCTGTGTAGTCTGCATCAAAAGAATATGCAGGAGGGAGGTATTCCTGCAGCTTTGCAGGGCGGCGGCAGTGACGATACTGCTGAATCTGTGGTATCTGGTTCCTTTTCTGGAATATATGCTTGGCACGGACCTTGCGGTGACAAAGGGCGGCGCAGCGTATAAACAGATTCAAACCTGGGGAATGTATATACCACAGTTGTTTGAGCCCTTCCCTTCGGGCGGACTGGACGGAGCAAGGCAGGCGCAGAGCGGCATGATAGGTGAGACCGGGTACGGGATCGGACTTGGACTTGGACTGGGGCTTCTGCTGATTGCTTTTCTGTTGACGGTGGTCAAAAGTGTTCCTGAGAAGATGCCGGGAGGAGAAAACCGGCAGGGGATTTTTTGGAAAGCTGGAAAAACGGTTCTCGGTTTCGGGCTGTTGTCCATGTGGATGGGGACCATCTATTTTCCCTGGGACAGGCTGGCGAAGTGGGGCGGTGTTTTGCGGCAGCTTATTGCAACCCTGCAGTTTCCCTATCGTATGCTGACTTTCAGCGGCGTCTTTCTTGTGGCGGCATGCTGCTTTGCAGTATGTGACCTGAACGGTATGAAGGCGGCAGGAAGGCTGAGGCCCGTACTGTTTTATGGGATAGTGTTTACGATCGGCATAGGGCACCTGCTGACAGCCGCATATTTTAACAATACCGCATTTGCCAAAAGCGGCGGGTTTTTCCGTCTGTACGACGAGACGGCAATGGGAAACAGTTATATTTCCGGCGGAGAATATATACTGCTTGGCACGGACACCGGGAAGCTGACTTATAAAGGGCCTGTCTGCAGTGAGAAAATCGCGCTGAACAGTTATGAGAAAGAGGGCTGTTATGTAAGGATCGATTGTGACTGCGGTGCCGATGGGCAATATATTGAACTGCCGCTGTTATATTATAAAGGGTATAGGGCAAAAGAGAGCGGCGGTGAGACATTGCAGGTGGTTTGCGGTGAAAACAATGTGGTGAGGGTGCTGGTTCCTTCGGGCTTTCAGGGGATCATTGAGGTAGATTTTGCCGGTTTCTGGTATTGGAGAGCGGCGGAACTGATCTCTTTTGGAACGTTGTGCCTGATCGTGTTACCGACCATCCGAAAGCATTTTCGGAGAGGCAGAATAAGTTAGCATATAAACTTTTTGTAAAATTTCCGCATCCCAAATAAGAGAAACAGATTTCCGGAAAATTTGTTTGGAGAAAAAGCGATAACAAAGCGATCCCGCAGCAGCCTGGCAGGGGTTGAATGGATATAAAAGAAACGGAGGCAGACATGTTAAACAATAAAACAATTTTGATCACCGGAGGAACCGGGACTTTTGGAAAAGCTTTTGTAAGTTATGTGTTAGAGCATTATGAGTCGAAAAAGCTGATCATCTATTCCAGGGATGAGTTCAAACAGTTTCTGATGAAGAATGAATTTCAGAAATATGCGGACAAACTGCGCTTTTTTATCGGCGATGTGCGGGATAAAGAGCGGCTTGAGAGGGCGTTTGAGGATGTGGACTATGTGATTCATGCGGCGGCGATGAAGCAGGTGCCCGCCTGTGAGTATAACCCTGATGAGGCTATCAAGACCAATATCCACGGCGCCCAGAATGTGACGGCGGCGGCGTTGGATGCAGGCGTGAAAAAGGTGGTGGCGTTATCTACGGATAAGGCGGTGAATCCTGTGAATCTGTACGGTGGGACAAAGTTGGTATCGGACAAGCTGTTTATTGCGGCGAACGCCTATGCGGGGAAAAAGGAAACCTGCTTTTCCATAGTCCGTTACGGCAACGTGGCGGGCAGCAGGGGTTCCGTGATCCCGTTTTTTAAGAATATTCTGGACAATGGGGGAACGGAACTGCCGATCACGGATTACCGCATGACTCGTTTCTGGATCAGTATCACACAGGGCGTGGAACTGGTGATCAAGGCGCTGGAAGAGGCAAACGGCGGCGAGACCTTTATTTCAAAAATTCCTTCCTTTAAGATTACGGATCTGGCGGAGGCGATGCTGCCGGGATGTAAGATGCCTGAGGTGGGGATCAGGGAAGGCGAAAAGCTGCATGAGATCATGGTGACGGAGGAGGATGCGCCCAACACCTATGAGTATGATAAACATTTTATTATTTTCCCGCAGATGGTCTGGAATAACCGGCAGATGCCCAATCCGAACGGACTCGGGAAGAAAGTGCCGGAGAGATTTTCTTACAGTTCGGGCAACAATGAGCAGTGGCTGTCGGTGGAGGAGATTCGTGAACTTCTGCAGCATCTGGAGCTGGAACACTGAGTATGCCTAAGATGGATCAAAACAGGAGAGCAAACTATATAACGTGCCTTGTTTTTGCGGCATGCCTGATCGGGTATTCTGTGCTGATGTACCGGCTGTTTTACCTGCAGGCTGTCCACTGCGGAACGAGAGAGCTGTATTTTTCCGATATCAAAGCTTATCTGGAGACGATTCTGGGTGTGGAGTGTGATTATGATTTTCCTTATCCGGTCTTTTTCTGGCTGGGGAGGTTTTTTCTGCGTTTTGTGAATGTGGCGGTGGCGGCTTCTCTGGCAGCTTCTTTGCTTAACTCATTGGGGATTGCCGTACTGTTTTACTATATGAACCGATCCATGGGGATATATGACAGGGAGAAGGGATTTTGCGGATATCGGGGACTTTTTTCAACGTTTTTGACATTCGGCATGTTTTTTGTTTCCATGCTGTACCTGCCGGGGCGAATACATCTGCCGGGTATCACAAACAGCTATCTTGGCGTCTTTACACCGAATCCGTATCACAATATCACTTATATGGCAACCAGGCCCTTTGCGATTCTGGCGTTTTTCCTCTATGTCAGGATTCTGGACTATTATGAGGAGAGAACGGATGCCGTGGAGTTTATCTGGTTTGGTCTTAGTCTTTTGCTGACGACTATGACAAAGCCCAGCTATACGCTGATACTGGTGTCTACGGCGGGGCTTGTTATGCTGTATCGGTTGTTCCGGCAAAAATGGAAGAATTTTAAACGTTCCTTTTATCTGGGACTTGCGTTTGTTCCCACATTTATCGATCTGCTTTATCAGTTTGGCGGCGTGTTCGGGGAACATTCTCAGGCGGGTGAAATGGGCGGGATCGGATTCGGGATCGGCTCGGTGTGGAAGCTTTACACGAATAATATTCCGCTGGCGGTGCTGCTGGCGTTGGGGTTTCCTCTTTTGGTCCTTGCGTTTCATTTGAAGGAGATAAAGGCAAATACATTGTACCGTTTTTCCTGGGCACAATTGGTTGTCAGCGCGCTGGAGTTGTTTTTGCTCTATGAGAACGGGCGGCGGTTTTCGGATGCGAACTTTTCCTGGGGATATATGCACGGGCTCTTTTTTGTTTTTGTGACAAGCCTGATATTGCTGGCGGAAGATACGATGGAAAAGCGCGGAAAGAAATGGGCTTTGTGTATACAATGGGCTTTATACGGGATGCATCTGGCTTGCGGGATAGGGTATTTTCTGTATATCTGGGGCGGAAACGGTTTTCATGAGTTTTAAGGGCGAAAGCGGGAAAACAAATATTTGAGGGAATATGGATCGATATAAAAAGTATTGTAATGCGAAGGGAATACTGCACATCCTTATTTTTGCTTACGGTCTCAGTATGGTGTTTTTATTTTATAAACAGACCGGATGGAGCGGCGGTGCCGTGTATGAATCGGATCTGCCGGTGCACATCAGGATGATCGTGGAGGACGGGTGGTATTACAGCCTGACGGCGTTTGTCTATAAAGCGTTTTATTCGGTGCCGGTCACGCTGCCCGGGGGAGCGGTTTTCGGGGACGCTGCGGTGGCGGTTTTCCTTGCACTCTGCGGTGTGGCATCGGTGTATCTGACGGCGGTGCTGCTGCGGGATATGGAGAAGGCGCCTGCAGCCGGAGAAAAGGGTGTGCCGTTGGAGCTTACCGCATGGCATTTGCTGGGCGGGCTGATCCTGAATCTGGTGATGCCCTGTTATGTGAGGGGGATTGCGGATGGCAGATATATCGGTATGGAATCAGCGTCTATCTGGCATAATTCAACTTATATTGCGATGAAAATGATGGGGCTGCTCTGCGTAATTTATTGCGGGCGACTCGCGAAAAAATACAGGGATGGGATAACAGGGAGAGAATGGCTGCTGTTTACGGGATATCTTTCCATCTGCACGGCGATAAAACCCAGTTTTTTGCTGGTGTTTGCCCCTGCGATGGCAGTATTTTTGCTGATCGATTTTTTGGATGGCCTGGGGCGGAAGTTATCCTTTAAAGCGGTATTTGGGAGAGCGTTTGTGTTCGGTTCCGTAGTATTTTTACCGCTGTTTGTGGTACTGTTTCAGAATATGGTCTTATTTGGCTCGGATACCGGAAACGGATGGGAGGTACGTCCGGGATACGCGCTGTCCCTGCACAGCGGTTATCCGCATCTTTCAGCGATATTTTCGATTCTTTTTCCTCTTGCCATACTCGCGGCTTTTCTGAGAGAACTTTGGGATGACAGATGGTTTTCGGGAGCGTGGCTGATGGCGCTTATCGGCTTTCTGGAAGTATTCCTGTTCACGGAGACGGGCAGCAGGGCAGGGGACGGAAATTTTATGTGGGGTTACAGCTTCGCGATACTGATGATTTTTGCGGCAGCCCTGGTAAAATGGGCGCAGTTCGGAAAGAAGGTATTAAAAAAAGAATATCGCGCGGGGCATTTTTTCAGGACAGGATTTTTCGTCGGTTCAGGTTTGATACTTGGATGGCACCTGTACTGTGGGGTATATTTTTATATGAATTTACTTAGAGGCGTTTCCTATTACATGTGGGATTAAGGACAGGAAGGCATCGAACGAAACAAAATAAATACGGTAAAAGGAACAAATATGCTTTATATTTTATTAAACTGGCTGTACATTTTCATAACAACCCTGATCACCGGCTTTGGAATCCTGTTTCTTTTGCGGAAAGCCTTCGGCTATTCTCCCCGCAATATTCATACCTGTGTGATGACAGGGCTTGTGGCGCTTACTGCCTATGCGCAGTGGTTTTCTCTGTTCTACAGGGTAAATATTGAGGCAAATCTGATCCTGATCCTGGTTGATATCGTGATTTTTATTTTGCTGAGAAAGCCGCTTTGGCAGTTTTTGATCAGTTCGCTGAGAGAGGTAAGCAGAGGAAAAAAAATTGCTGTCTTTTTGCTGATCTTAGTCTGTGCCTATTTTACATCCAGAGGAAGTTATATATCCGATACCGGTCTGTATCATGCACAGTGTATCCGCTGGCTGGAGGAATATGGTATTTTGAAGGGGCTTGCCAATATTCAGTCCAGAGCGGCTTATAACAGTTCGGCGTTCTGCCTGTCGGCGCTTTACAGCATGAAATACATATTCGGGCAGTCCATGCATGCGGTGCAGGGATTTATGGCGCTTCTGCTTTGCGGCGTCTGTCTGGATATCGGGGCGGTTTTTAAACGGAGAACGCTGCTTCTTTCGGATTTTCTGCGGCTGGGGGCAATTTATTATCTGACGCTTCTGCACCGGGAAATCCTGTCTCCTTCTTCTGATTTTGCCGTTATGATCACGCTGTTTTATATTCTGATTAACTGGCTGGACCTTCTGGAGAGAAAGGAAGCGTCGACTGTGCCTTATGCGCTATTGTGTGTGGCGGGAGTTTACACGGTGACTTTGAAGCTGACCGCAGGACTGATACTGGTTCTGCTGGTAAAACCTGTGGTAATGCTGGTGCGGGAGAAGAAGTGGAAGGAAATAATAACATATGTTATGCTAGGAAGCATTGTGATAGCGCCTTTTTTGATACGGAATGTGATCATTTCCGGGTGGCTGATTTATCCGCTGACGGCGCTGGACCTTTTTGATGTGGACTGGAAGGTGCCGGCAGAACTGGTAGATGCGGACTCTTACCAGATCAGGACCTGGGGGAAGGGGATTCATGAATATGAATTGTACGGCGGTCCAACGAAGTGGTGGCCAAACTGGTTTAAGACCACGCTCTCCACTACGGAAAAAGGGCTGATCCTGGCGGACGGAGCGGCGCTTTTGCTGCTGATCGGGATGATTGTAAAGCAGGGGAAGGAAAAAAGAGCAAATGAGTGGGACAAGCTGCTTGTTATGATAACGGCGGCGGTTTCATTTTTGTTCTGGCAGTTCAGCGCGCCTCTTGTGAGATATGGGTATGCCTATGTATTATCGCTGGCGCTTTTGGTATTTGGAGAAATATATATTAGGTTGTCTGAGAGCAGAAGGCAGAGAATAATACTTATATTGATCAGTATGTTTTTCATATGGAAGGG
This sequence comes from Lachnospiraceae bacterium, assembly GCA_022799355.1. Lineage (GTDB taxonomy): Bacteria > Bacillota > Clostridia > Lachnospirales > Lachnospiraceae > 1XD8-76. The sequence continues at coordinate 43,920 of JAAWOG010000010.1, forward strand.
AGCGACTCTGACACAGGGTATATGGTCCCAGCGGCTTTTGCCGTATTATATTGCGCAGGCGGACTATGACCATAATGAGGGCGGCGAGGATGTCCGGGAGCATCAGGTAAACGGAATCACCTTCTATTATAATGTTATGGGGTATCATAAACTGCCCGGCGGGGGCTCCATGTTTACGTTGCGGAGCGACAGGCTCGAGGATGGATTTCGTTATGAATATCATGACTGGAAAGAAATATTCGGAGTGGCTGAGTGAGGATGAGGGGAGAGAAGAGAACAAGGATCATTGTACTCGTGCTTGCGGTTCTTTTTACGTTTATGCAGCTTGCGGGCTGGCAGATCAGTATGCGTTACGGAACAAGCGTGCACAGAAATGGTATTTTTCAGAGCATCGGGATGCTGAACGGGTATCAGCTTGTTTTTGCGGCGGTTTTTGAGACGGCGTTCTGGTATGCCGTTATTGATTTTGCTTTTTATTTTCTTGGGAAGCGGAAGAGAAGGCGTGCATCGAAAGCGGAAATGCCGGGAAGGCGGATGTGGCTGACGGTTGGCGTGCTGCTGTTTTTTGGTCTGTTTATCGGACTGCTGGCATGCTGGCCGGGGATTTATTCCTATGACGCGCAGGGGCAGCTCGGGCAGGCAATGTACCCGGAGACGGTATATACGATGCATCATCCGCTCCTGCACACACTGTTTATGGGAAAGATCATCACTTTCGGTTATCGGGTATCCGGGGAGAACCTCGGGGTGGGTATTTTGCTGCACAGTATTGTGCAGATGCTGATCTGTACGATGATTTTTACATATGCCGTTTATTTTATCAGAAAAGTGACAGGGAAGAACGGGCTGGCAGCGGCGGCTTTTTTGTATTACGCATTTTTCCCCGTAGTAGTCTTATTTTCTTTCTGTACCACAAAAGATGTGCTTTGCGGCGCATTTTTACATCTTATGGTGATCCTGACATATGAGCTGTATCAGGATGGGGAGGAGTTCTTTGCACGGAAAGGGAAAGTTTTTTTACTGATTCTTTCAGGTGTTCTGATGTGCCTGTTCAGAAATAACGGCGTTTATGCGGTGGCGTTGATGGCGCTTTTTGCCGTTATATTTTTCCGGCAGAATCTGAGAGCGGTATGTTTTATTTTGCTTCCGGTTATTGTATTATCCGTGTTTTCCAACAAAGGACTGCAGATAGTGCTGCAGGCAAGAGGCGCCAGCATGGTGGAAGCATCTTCCGTGCCGATCCAGCAGATCGCACGAGTGTATTATGAGGAGGGGGAGGCGGGCTTTACCGAGGAGGAGTTGGAACTGTTGTATCAGGCGGTTTCGGCGGAAACGTTGCTTGGATATGATCCGACTACTTCTGATAGTGTTAAGAATTTCACAAATTTTGACGATGTTGTCATGGAACAAAAAGGTGCTTATCTGAAATTGTGGCTTGGGGTTGGAATCAGGCATCCCGGGAAATATATTGCCGCTTTTCTGGATAACACTTATCAGGCGTGGTATCCCGGCACATCCATTATGAGATACCCGGAAAGCGGGGACTATGATTATCTTGAGATAGAGGGGTTTGACACAGTAATTAAGGAACCGAAGATCCCGGGACTGTATGAGTTCTATGATAAGATTGCCGCGGATTATTTTTATCAGAAGATTCCCGGATTACGTCTTCTGTTCTCCATTGGTGCAATGTTCTGGATCATGCTTTTTACATTTTTTTACGGAATCCGTAAAAAGGATGAGGGCGTTACCGCCGCTCTTTTGCTCACTTTGTGTTTTTGTGCCACCTGCTTTTTGGGACCGGTGGTTCTGGTGAGGTATTATCTGAATTTATTTTATTTGTTTCCGGTCTGCATCGCGTTTATATCCGGGAGATAATAATATTTATTATTAATTACAGCGCAGAGGGAGTGCGATACCTCCGTCTGCGCTGTTGTATCATCCGGCTAAAATGGATAACCGGCAGTGATGGCGTCAGGAACTTTTTCCTAAATACTGTGAGGGGCAAGCCGCCGCATTATTTGTGATAATATGCACATATTTTCCGAACGGCCAGGATTACATCCTCCACCTGCCGGTCCGTCAGGGAATAGTACAGGGGAATGCTGAGAATCCGTTCATAAAGCCTTTCCGCTTTTGGGCAAAGCCCTTTCGGATAACCAAGCCTCTGGTAATAGGGCAGGCGGTAGACAGGAATATAGTGTACCTGACAGTGGATATTCTCAGCCGTCATAGCGTCAAAAAACTGGCGTCTGCTGCAGGTGAGGATATCCGGATCAAGCTGTATCATGTATAAATGTCTTGTGGTATCTGATGAGGGAATCTCTTTTTGGACAATAATGCCCTCCACATCCCGGAATGCTTCATTATAACGTTTTACAATCTCCTTCCGGCGCTTCGAGAAAACGGGAAGCTTGTCAAGCTGGCTGGAGAACAGAGCTGCCTGTATTTCGGTGAGCCGGTAGTTATATCCCAGAGAAATCATCTCATAGTACCAGGGATCATCACAGGGCTCGCTCATCTGGGAGTGGTCTCTGGTGATGCCGTGGCTTCTTGCCAGAAGGAGTTTTTGGTAGAGAACTTCATCGTTGGTCGTGACAACGCCGCCCTCGCCTGAGGTGACCGTTTTTACCGGGTGGGAAGAAAAACAGGTCATGTCGGCAAGAGAGCCGATTGGCTGTCCCTTATAAAGAGTACCGATAGCATGGGCGGCGTCCTGAATCAGCAGCAGCCCGTGCTTTTGGCAGATGGCTGCGATCTCATCGTATGCCACAGCCTGTCCTGTGTAATGGACGGGGATAACGGCCTTTGTTTTCGGGGTAATACAGGCTTCCATGGCAGCCGGGTCCATATTGTAAGTCTCAGGATCAATATCGGCAAAGACAGGCGTGCCGCCGCAGTAGGATACGCAGTTGGCAGAGGCGGCAAAGGTGATGGGCGTGGTGATCACTTCATCCCCCGGTCCGATGCCTGCCGCAATGCAGGCAATGTGCAGGGCGGCGGTACCGTTGCTCACCGCTACGGCGTACTTTGCGCCGGTCACTTTGCAGAATTTCTCCTCCAGGGCCGGGATCTGGGGACCACATGTTAAAAAATCACTTCGTAAAACATCCGAGACGGCACGGATATCGGCATCATCGATGTATTGTCTTCCATATTGAATGGGGGTATCGCAGGCGGGACTGCCGCCGCAGATTGCAGGTTTTTCCATGATAGTTCTCCTGTTGTAAGCTGTTACTCTACAGCAATATATCGTATCATAACCTGAAAAAATTTGCAGGAAAGAATATAATATCATTTATTCTGCTATATCAGGTGTTAAATTTGCTCCATTTACGATAGCACATAATCATGTGATTGGCAAGAAGCCGCCGTTCTTTATTTAAGAACCGGCTTCAGTTGAAGCAGTCATAAGGATTTGGCGGCAGGTGGGGAACTATGATGTGGAACAGATATGCCGGATTTTACGGAAAGAGCAGGATAATATTGGAGGCTAAGGGATTTATAACGGAGAGTATGTTGACAGAAACAGGCATAACGGTTATATTTATTAAAGAGATTTTGGGGGATTCTGCCCTTGGGAAGAAAGGGGAGCTTGATATATAATATGAAAAGCGATTTTTTACTGTCTGTTGTTGTGCCTGTCTATAAAGAGGAAGATAATATTGTTCCTTTTCTGGAGAGATGCGTAAAGGTTATGGAAGAAAATGACTATCGATATGAGATTATTTTCTGCTTAGATCCATCGCCTGACCGTTCTTATGAAGTAATCTGTGAGAGTATCCGGAAGAATAAACATATAAGGCTGATTCAGTTCAGCCGTAGGTTCGGTCAGCCCTCCGCTACCTATGCGGGAATTTGTACCTGTCGGGGGGATGCCTGCATTATAACGGATGTGGACCTGCAGGATCCGCCGGAACTGATGAAGGAGATGGTGGACAGATGGCAGAAGAACGGCAGTGATGTGGTCTATGCCCAGAGAAAGACAAGGGCGGGGGAAACGCTGATCAAGAAGATCGTGGCGCGTTCCGGCTATGCGCTGATCAACCGGATGGGCGATGTGGACATTCCGGTGAATACCGGGGATTTCAGGCTGATTGACAGGGTTATGATAGAGGAATTGAAAAAGTCAAAAGAGCACCATGGTTTTCTGAGGGGTATGGTGGCTTTTGTCGGTTTTAAGCAGGAAGCTATTTTATATGACAGAGATGCCAGGCATTCCGGGAAGGGCAATTATAACCGGTTTTTCGGTTCTCTGAGGATCGGATTAAACGGACTGATCTGCTATTCCACAAAACCGCTGGAGTTTGTGACGGTATTTGGCAGCATATGTTCGGGGATGGGCGGATTGTTTCTGGTGTATTATATTGTGCAAAGTATTTTACGGCTCTGCTCGGTTTCCATCCCGTATATACCCTTTACGGTGGTATTGATCCTGCTGCTGGGTGGGCTGAATTTTCTTTTTATCGGTCTGCTCGGGGAGTATATCGGGCGGATCTATGAGGAAGTTCGGGAGAGACCGAGATATATTGTGGACCGCATAATCGATGCGGACAATGTGGACGGAAGCGGTAAAGAGTGGAGAGGAGGAGAATAACGTGCGTTATTTTGTTACGGGAGGAGCCGGATTTATCGGTTCCAATATGGTGGATCGGCTACTTGGCCTTGGGAATGAAGTGGTGGTTTATGATAATTTTTCCACAGGCAGGCGGGAATTTCTGGAAAATGCCATGAAGTATGACAGTTTTACTTTGATAGAAGGCGATACGCTGGATCAGGAGAGGCTTAAACAGTCCATGGCGGGTTGTGAGTTTGTATTTCATTTTGCGGCAAATGCGGATGTGCGGATGGGATGTGAGCACCCTGAAAAGGACCTTAAGCAGAATACGATTGCTACGTTCCATGTGCTGGAGGCGATGCGGGAAAACGGTATTAAAAGGATTGGCTTCTCATCCACAGGTTCCGTGTATGGGGAGGCGGAGGTGATTCCGACGCCGGAGGATGCGCCTTTTCCGGTGCAGACTTCGTTGTATGCGGCATCCAAACTGGCAGGGGAGGGGATGATCGCTGCCTATTGCGAGGGTTTTGGCTTTACGGCTTATATCTTCCGGTTTGTATCCATCCTGGGAGAGCGTTATACCCATGGACATGTCTTTGATTTTTACAAAAAGCTGCGGGAGGATTCCGGCAGGCTCTATATTCTCGGAAACGGAAAACAACGGAAATCCTATCTCTATGTGCAGGACTGTCTGGATGCCATCCTGACTGTTGTTGAGAAGGCGCAGGAGAAAGTAAATATTTACAATCTGGGAACGGATGAATATTGTGAGGTAAATGATTCCGCCGGCTGGATTGCCGGAAAGATGGGAGTTTCCCCCGTATTTGAGTATGCGGGCGGAGAGCGCGGCTGGATCGGGGATAATCCGTTTATTTATCTGGATACGTCGAAGGTAAGAAGTCTTGGCTGGAAGCCGAAATACGATATTCGGGAAGGCGTGTTAAAGACGGTGGAGTTTCTGGAAAAAAATATCTGGGTTTTTGACGTGAGAGATTCATGAGAGGACAGTATCGGAAGAACGGCAGGGGGAACGGAAAATGAACATAGGAATCATAGGCTGCGGGCTGATCGGAAAAAAGAGGGCGAAGTCCATTCCGGCAGCGCATACCATAGCGGGAGTGTGTGATATTCGGATGGACCGTGCCAGTGAACTGGCAGAAATGACGGGTTGTCATTTTATGACGGATGATTATAAAGAACTGATAGAACGGCCGGGGCTCGAACTGGTGATTGTTTCAACCCTGAACAACCAGCTTGCGCCGATTACCTTGTATGCCGTGGAACATGGTAAGCATGTTATCGTGGAAAAGCCCGGCGGGATCTGTTCCGCTGAGTTGCTGCCGATTATGGAAGCGGCGGAAAAAAATCATGTGCTGGTCAAGGTAGGCTTTAATCACAGATATCATCCGGCAATGCTGAAAGCGAAAGAGCTTATGGAAAAGGAAGAAGTCGGTGAAGTAATGTTTATACGGGGGCGTTACGGACACGGCGGCAGAGTGGGCTATGACAGGGAATGGAGGGCGGATGCCTCCCTTTCCGGCGGCGGCGAGACCATTGATCAGGGAGTGCATCTGATCGATCTGGCGCGTTGGTATATGGGAGAATTTGAGGAGGTGTCCGGGTTTGCGGCTACCTACTTCTGGGATATGCCGGTGGATGACAACGGTTTTATCAGCCTGCGGAAGAAGGACGGCCGGGCGGCCTGGCTGCAGGTGAGCTGTACCGAGTGGAAAAATATGTTTTCGCTGGAAATCTACTGTAAGAATGCGAAACTGGCGATTGAGGGGTTGGGGGGCAGTTACGGAGTAGAGAAATTATACTATTATCAGATGCTGCCAAAGATGGGACCGCCGGATACGGTTATTTATGAATATCCGAGAGGCGACAGATCCTGGGAACTGGAATTCAGCGAAGTCGAGGAAGCAATCCGGACGGGAAAAGGATTGAACATGGGCGATATCAGGGATGCATACGAGGCGCTGAAGATCGTGGAGAAGATTTACCGGTGATGGAGAAGGTCTGAGTCCTGACATCAGCGGGCGAAGGGCATGGCATGGAGAAGTGAAGCCGAAGGGCTGAACTATTGCGATAAATATGCTTATGACAAAGGTGTCATAATACATATTACGCATATAAGAGAGGAGAAAAGCACAAAATGATCATTGTGAGAAGTCCCTTAAGGATTTCCCTTGGCGGCGGCGGAACAGATCTGCCTTCCTATTATGAAGAAAACGAAGGGTTCCTGATCGCGGGAGCTATCAATAAATTTGTCTATATCACAATGCATGAGAATTTTCAGGATGAAATCTGGGTGAAATACTCGAGGACGGAGAAGGTGCGGGATATCCGAAAGCTGGAGCACCCGATTTTCAGGGAGAGTATCAGCATGCTGGGGATGGAGAATGAGAGTTTTGAGATACAGTCCATGGCGGATATTCCGGCAGGGACGGGGCTTGGCTCCTCCAGCAGTTTTACAACGGCAGTGCTGAAATGTCTGCATGAATATAAGGGAGAACTGGTCGGAACGGAAACGCTGGCTGAGGAGGCCTGCGATATTGAGATGAACCGTCTTAACGAGCCGATTGGGAAACAGGATCAGTACATAGCGGCGTACGGCGGCATAAAGGCAATGTATTTCAGAAAAGACGGCCATGTGGATGTGGAGCCGCTGAATATGTCGAAGGAGACCTGCTACAATCTGGAAGATAATCTGGTACTTTATTTTACGGGTTTTGAGCGGTCCGCCTCTCAGATATTGAAAGAGCAGGATGTCAAAACGAGAAGTTCCGATCAGGAAATGAAGCGGAATCTGGATATGGTAAAGCAGATGGGGCTGGACAGCAAGAGAGCTTTTGAGAGGGGAGATCTGCGGGAGTTTGCGGCGATCATGAAGCATCACTGGGAGATCAAGAAAAAACGTTCCAGTCATATGTCCAATCCCAGGATCGATGAATGGTATGATCATGCGATGAAAAACGGGGCGCTGGGCGGAAAGCTGATCGGTGCCGGCGGCGGCGGTTTTCTGATGTTTTACGCGGAGGATAAGGTGAGCCTGCGCAGGGCAATGCAGAAGACAGGCCTGAGGGAAGTAAGGTTCCGGTTTGAGAACCAGGGGACAAGACTGGTATATTAATGTATTATCGGTACGGAAAGCCGGAGGGAGGAATCGGTATCGACATGGGAAAAGCGGTGTATAAAATGGAGTGCCCTGCCTGTGAAGATATGCAGGTGGCAGTTTTGATGGGCGGTTTGGGGAGCAGGCTGAAAGAGCAGACGGCAGGCTGTCCGAAGCCCCTTATACCGATCCACGGGAAGCCGTTTTTTGAGTATGAATTTATGCTGCTTCTGCAGGCAGGATTCAAAAAATTTGTTTTTCTGGTGGGTTACCGGGCGAATATGATCGAGGAGTATTTCGGGGACGGGAGCCGTTATGGTGCGGACATATCCATACGGTACAGCTATGACGGAGAAAAGCTTCTGGGGACGGGCGGCGCCGTGATCAGGGCGCTTCCGATGCTGGAGGAAAACTTTATGCTGCTCTACGCGGACTCTTTTATGGATGTGGATTACTTTCAGATCGTATACCGTTATTTTGCGGGTAAAGCGGCAGGCCGCACTGCGCTGATGACCGTGATGGAGAACGGCAACCGGTTTGATAAAAGCAATGTGATCTATCAGGGCGGAGAGATCAAGGTATATGACAAGAAAAACAGTACGCCTGATATGTCCTGTATTGATTATGGGATAGAGGTGTTTTCCAAAGAGATATTTTCTTCTCTGGCAGAATCGGCCGGGGAAGAAGCGGTGGATCTTGCGGATATCCAGAAAAAGCTGGTGGAAGAGGGAAAATGCACGGCATGTGAGGAAACCCGCAGATTTTATGAGATAGGGACGCCGTCTTCGCTGGCGGAATTTACGGAATATGCCGGGAGGCGGTTTATGGAGTCCGGGGGCGCCTGTTTTTTGGACAGGGACGGAGTGATCAATGAGATTGTCTATAATGAAGATACGGAGCAGCTTGATTCTCCGCTTGCGGTTTCTGAGTTTACGTTTTTGCCCGGAGCCGTGGAGGGGCTGAAAAAATTATATGAGAGCGGCATGATGCTCTTTATTGTCTCAAACCAGCCGGCGGCAGCAAAGGGGAAGACAGCTCTCTCGGCGCTTTATGATATCAATGTCCATATGATAAAAGAACTGCAGAAGGAGGGGATTGAGGTTGCGGAGGCCGCAATCTGTCCTCATCATCCGGTTGGGAGCGGGAAAACAAAAGAAAGTTTCCTGATCCGGGAATGTGACTGCAGAAAGCCGAAGGCAGGACTGCTTTTGGGGATTATGAAAAAGTACAATATAGATCCGGGGCGTTCCTATATGATAGGGGACTCCTATACGGATATGCTGGCAGGCAGGAAGGCAGGGGTAAAGACTGCCTTTGCAGGAGATTATAAATGCGATGTGTGCAGCCGGCTTGCATATATAAAACCGGATATCACAGGGAGGAATCTGGCTGAGATTGCACAGATGATTGTGGAATCAAAAGGGTGACGGACGCCGGGATAAAAATATCCGCATGATAGGAACAGGTTAGAAATACGCAATGGTGGAAAACAGGGAGAGGAATATGCTGAGTGGAAAAAAAGCGCTGATTACGGGGGCGGATCAGGGGCTTGGGAAGGAAATCGCGAAGGAATTTCTTGAGCAGGGCGCATCAGTCTGCATTTGTTCCAGGGATGAAGGCAGACTCCGGGAGGCTGCGAAAGAGCTGGAATGCTGCAGGAAAGAAGAAAAGGGGAAGGTGATTTTCCGCCGTGCCGATGTGGGGATTACGGAAGATTTAGACGGGCTGTACGAATATATGCTGAGTGAGTTCGGAACGCTGGATTGTGTTGTAAATAACGCGGGAATCCAGGGACCGATCGGCGATTCGGCGGAGGTTTCCTGGGGGAAGATCGAAGAGGTGATCAGAATCAATCTGCTGGGGACTCTGTACGGTATGCGGAAAGCGGTATCTGTGTTCAGGGCACAGAAAAAGCAGGGCAGGATTGTCAATCTTTCCGGCGGCGGCGCAACGGGACCGAGAGAAAATTTTATGGGATATGCCCTCTCAAAAACCGGTGTTGTGCGTGCCACGGAAATCATGGCGAAAGAGACGGAAAAAGACGGTATTTATATCAATGCTATTGCACCCGGCGCCATGAATACGAGAATGCTGGATGAAGTTTTAAAGGCGGGGGAAGAGGCGATGGGAGCAGGAGCCTATGCGCAGGCGCTGAAGCAGAAGGAAAGCGGCGGCGTATCTCCGAAGAAGGCGGCGCATCTGGCGGCATATCTTGCATCTGACAGAAGCGGGAAGATAAGCGGCAGGCTGATCAGTGCCCTGTGGGACGGCTGGGAGAGTTTCGGGACTCATGAGCAGGAAATTATGGGCAGTGATATTTACACACTGCGGCGCATCGTGCCGAAGGACAGAGGATTTGCGTGGGAGTGATACGGGATATGGCGGATACCCGGCGATAAGAGGAAAAGTAACGGCCTGGCAGGAATGCTTTGCAGTGGAAATAAAGGAGAAGAAATGGAAAAAAGAGAGTATATTGATCTGTATTTAAAGGAGACGGCGGAAATCATCGAAAAGCTGGACAGAGAGGCGATCGCGGACGCGGTTTCGGTTCTGGAGAAGATAAAGAAAGACGGCGGACGGCTGTTTGTTTTAGGCGTGGGGGGCAGTGCGGCAAATGCTTCCCATGCGGTAAATGATTTCAGGAAGATCGGCGGGATTGAAACCTATGCGCCTACGGATAACGTGTCGGAACTGACGGCGAGGACCAACGATGAGGGGTGGGAGACGACTTTTTCGGAATGGCTGAAAACGTCCGGACTCTGTGAAAAGGATGTGCTTATGGTGTTTTCCGTGGGCGGCGGCAGTGAAACGACATCGCTGAATATCGTGAATGCTTTGAAACTGGGGCAGGAGCGGGGAACAAAGATCATCTCCATCGTTTCCAGAGACGGAGGATACGCAGGGCTGGTGTCGGATGCCTGTATTTTGGTACCGGTGGTATCGAAGGAGAGGATCACACCTCATGCGGAAGGCTGGCAGGGCGTGCTCTGGCATCTACTGGTCAATGCGTTACATTGATATGGTTTATTCGGAGAACAATAGCGTGAAGATAGAAGATTTAAAGATTGCGATCTATGCGGACGGCGCCAATATTGAAAAGATGAAACAGATGAGCCGGCTGTCCTATATTAAGGGGTTTACCACGAATCCTACACTGATGAAAAAAGCCGGGGTGGCTGACTATGTGTCCTTTGCAAAGGAAGCTCTTGCCGAAATACCGGACCGTCCCGTCTCCATGGAAGTTTTTGCCGATGATTTTGACAAAATGGAGCGGGAAGCAAAAGAAATTGCCTCCTGGGGAGAAAACGTATTCGTAAAGATACCCGTTATGAATACAAAAGGAGACTCCGCCATACCACTGATCAAAAAACTTTCGGCAGAAGGATTGCACCTTAACGTTACGGCGGTTTTTACAATAGAACAGGTTCACAGCGTAGTGGAGGCATTCTCGGAAGGGACCGAAAACATTGTCTCGGTTTTTGCCGGCCGTATACTGGATGCGGGAGTAGACGCAGAAGAGATTATGAAACAAGCCCTGCCTATCTGCAGAGCCAAAAGAGGCACAAAACTCCTCTGGGCAAGCGTCAGGGAAGTGTTCAACATCGTTCAGGCTGACCGCTGCGGTGCAGATATTATCACAGTACCCGATGAAATCATCACAAAACTCCATAACTTCGGGAAAGATCTGACAGAATTTTCGAGAGAGACCGTGGAAATGTTTGTGAGAGATGGGAAAAGCCTTGGTTTTTCCATTCTGTAAAATACGAATAAAGCAATTATACATAAGAGACGGTTATATGCTGCAGTTCTCACAGCATATAACCGCCTCTGACAGCGTATCATTTAAAATCTAAAAGTTAAGATTATTCCCCTAAAGCCAGAAAAGCACTCCTGATCGCATTTGTCGTATTTGTATCCCCCATAACAAACAGGATAACTTCCCCTACATTTTCCACGACAACACTTTCTGCTTCCACACAGATCCATTTTCTCGGATCGGCATTGTCGGAGATAGTCTGTTTTGCCGCTTCCACATCAGCGCCTTCCGGCAGCCTTAACAGAATACACTGATAAGGAACGGCATTTATCATCGGCATGGAATAATAGCTTTCCGCATACTCCACATCCGCTGTTCCGATCATGTATTCGGCTGAATCTGCGGGAATCTCCCCGGAATCAAAACTGCCTTCCATGGAATCCCTGAAATCCTGCGAAAGATCTGCGTTTTCATAGACGGTGTCCATGATGTCAGAGAGAGGCCCGATCAAATTTACATCAGCGGCATCACCGCTGCCGGATTTACCGCAGGATGTGAGCAAAAGAGCCGCCGTAAGCACAGACAATAATAATGTTCTTTTTTTTCTCATAATAATTCTCCTCGTCTTTTATAATTTTTAGATATGCCGCACCCTGCAATCATCTTTTTCGCCAGGTGCTGATATGATATCTGTCAGCATTTTACCATATTCCGGAAATTAAGATACCCCATTCACAGATATTTCATAAAATTCTCCCGAAAAAGGATCTCTTACATAATCACTGTCCTCCCGTCCCATGCCGGGTATCAGGATTTCTTCCAGAACCGCACCGGTTTCATCGGAAAAGTATATCGTCTCCCCTTTTCGGAGATTAAAGTCCAGCGGGAGAGCGCTGTTATTTGGCGCCTGCCTGTTTTTCTTCCCGTAGAGAACAAGAGATTCACCGGGAGCAAGGACTTTGCCGGGAAGTCCGGTTTTTTTCAGCGCCGCGGGATCATCGCTGAGATACAGCCCGCTAAGGGAGATGTCATGGCCTGAGGGATTGGTGATCTCTATCAGATCATTTGTCCCCTGAACATGGATGCGGGAGATAATGGGAAGGGCATCGGGCTTATCTTCCAGAACAAGGGAAATCTTCAGCCGGGGATTATTTTCCGACTCCGCGTAGCCCTGGGTTCCAAAATTTTCCGGTGGAGTAAAATCCTGCATATTCTGTATCGGAATTTCCAGCAATTGTTTTAGGTCTTCGGATGAAAAAGTAAGTTCTTTTTCTCTATATTGTACACCGTTTACGAGCCAGTATGCAAAGTTGTGTCCCTCATTTGCGGAAGCCTTCAGTGTGAGGGCATTGTCCGCATAGTAGATACCCGAAAAACTGCTGCCCGTGTCCGCAATGGAATTTACCGAAATCCTGGCGTTTTCCGGACAATCTACCTGCAGATGGTAAGGATAAAATAAAGCAAAATCCCGCTGCAGGAAAGTGTGCATGTAGCCCGGGCGGTTTGCGGCGAAGGTTAAGATGGAGGCGGTTTCGGCATGCACCATTTCCATGGTGGTAATATCCGGCAGCATATTTTCCACATAATAACCGAGTTCCCGATCCCTCAAAAGAGAGAGTTCCTGCACCGTTTCGGAGACGGATTCATAGGAAAAGGTTTTGTTCATCAGATCGCACACATAAGTAGAAAACATTTCCCGGCAGTCCGCCCTTGCCATCAGGTTGCAGAAAAGAGGGGACTGATAGTTATTTAACAGCACGGCAATATTGTCCTCTTCGCAGGCATACCCCGGCACATCGTCGGTTAACCCAAAACCATAATCGGTATCGTAAAACAGATATCGATATCTTCCGTCAAAAACAGTCCCTTTCGTGTAATGCCCGTCATCGGCAATATACCGATAAGCGCGGACATTGTTGTAGGGCCAGTCTTTATTGGCAATATAGATTTCCATCGCGTAATAGGAGAGATAGTTTTCCACATCAATTTTTTCACGGAGCGCCTGATAGAGGGTATCATCCGTCAGGTCGGCTTCCGCGTAAGTATCATAGATGTCCTGATACTCTTCAATGATCGGACTCATTTCCTCCCCTTCTTCTCCCGCCGTCTTATAGAATTCCCACAGCGTAACCCGATCAAAATGTCCGTTTGCGCTGCCGTAGAGTTCCTCCATCTGTCCGGCGGAAAAAGGCTCTTTGATCCAGTAAAAGCCGGCGTACTCACCATTGATATAGACCGCGGCGGGAACATAAGGCGTTGTGAGCAAAAAGCCGTAGTCTGTGGCTAACTGCTGGAACAGGGTATCCCGAAGAAATGCCTTGCCGAAATCATTGCCGCTGTTGCGAAAGACAAGGCGGTTACTGCGGTCCGAAATGGTATTGTCCGTCTCCCGGCGGACGGAGGGAAACAGGGAGAGATGGAATTTCCCGTATTCATCATAGTCCTTTCGGGCAAAAAGCTGGAAAGATTTCTGAGCCTTACCCCTGGAAAAATTGCCGAAAATCCGCAGGCCGCAGTTCTGGGAGGCAAGGAGCTTTCCGTCCCTGTCAAAAATCTGGAAATGGACAGGGCGTTCCGAAACTTCTCCGGATAGTGTATAATTCGTAAAAACCCCCTCTTCTTCACCGTAGAGATCCGAAGGATTTCCCAGAATATTGACCACATATGTATCATATCTGGAACGGACAAAGAAACCCAAAATATAGTTGTAACTGTAAACCTTTGAACTTGTTCCGTCATCAAAATAAAGACGGAAACGCAGAGGGTAGGATTTCTCTTTTAATGCCGCTTTTAAGGCAATGGGACGCTCGTACAGGACGGAAGCGGAAGAAGTACTGGAGGGTTCGGAACCGTCTGTGGTATAATATATATCGGCATTTTTGACAGGCGTAATGCGGATTCGCAGGGAATGACGGTAAAAACCGCTTTCATGGCTGATCATAAAAGCGGAATCGGTAAGGGAGCCGCCTTTTTTAACATCATCCTGCATGAAGAGGGCAAAAGGAAGTACAAAGGCGGCGGAAAGCAGAAATATAACAATCATAATAAAGGAATGTAACTTTTTCATACTGCTATCATAATATAAAATCTTAAAAAAATACAGAGCGAAAGGCTGAAAATTAAAAATTTTAAACAGCGCAGAAACAGGAGAAACTATGAAAAAGCAGATGTGGCATAAAAAACTGGGGAGGATCATTTACAGCAGTCGGTTTTATACGGGAGTGTTGCTGTTGCTCATGATGATTCCGGGCATTTTGTTCACAAAACGGGTAGTGCGGGCGGATGAGATCGATATGGTTTCGGATAAGGAATTTCAGGAAATACTGAATAACTACAGAGAGAATCAGGAACTTTTATCGGAGGGGGAAGTCCTGCTGACACTCAATGACTGTCCATTGCCCTATGACAGAGGGGAAAATATCTGGTATGTGGCACAGAACCCGGAGAACAGAGCGTGGGAGGGTGTGCTGGGGCTCAGTGAAAGAGATGCCGTGCTCTACCTGTTAGATGACGGTTATCTGAGAAAAAAGGAAGAAGTGATCCGGGAGGGACATCTGTTTCAGGCGGTAATCGTAAAAGGGGAGGAATATGCGCAGGCTTCCATTGCGGTATCGGGTATGCCTGTTGTTTCTATTGAAACAAAAGATACCTGGCAGCCAGTGTATCCGATCGAGGATATTGATAACTATGTATTTAATTCGGAACTCCGTTGCCTCGGGGATATCACGATATTCCATGCAAACGGAAATTCGGGCACATATAAAGCGCTGAAGGACCATGCAGGTTCTGATTACCGCATCGTGAAGGCAAAGGTCAGTTATCATACAAGAGGTAATACATCGGACAACTTTGAGAAGAAGAGTTATGCCCTGAAACTGACGGATGAGGAGGGGGAAGGAAAAAAAGTAAATCTGTTCGGGCTGGGGGAGAGTGCGGACTGGAAACTTCTTGCCGGGGCAGGGGATGTAACGAAGGTGCGGGAAAAGACCGCCTGGCAGCTCTGGCAGGAGATAGCGGACAGGCAGAGCCTGACCTCGGAAGGGGCTTCAGCCATGGAATACTGCGAGGTTGTCCTGGACGGCAGTTATATCGGGATGTATCAGGTACTGAAAAGCCCGGATAAGAATACGCTGAATCTGGAGACAACGGACGTGCTGTACAAATTTTTACAGGCGGAGATGCCTCTTGAGGCGGATATTCAGAGCAGTATCGATGCTGCCTATCCGGTTTGTTATCCGATCAGGATACGCTATCCGGGGCAGGATACGGTAAGCTTAGATCCTGCGGGGTACTGGGAGCCGCTGCGGCAGTATCTGGGGGCGGCGTATTGGCATATTGACTTTGAAAGGCTGTATTTACTGATCGATTTGGAAAACACAATGGACTACTACCTGTTTCTGGAGGCGACATCGGCGTGGGACAATGCCTGCAAAAATACCTATCATATAGCCAGAAGGACGAAAGAAGGGGAAGTAAGGATGCTGACGATCCCATGGGATTTAAACTATACTTTCGGGGATGAGTATACCACGGAGATAGAACTGGGAAAGACGAGGTTCAATCCGGATACGACGCAGCTTTACACGGAACCCGTGATCAGACAGCTTTTTATGAATAATACACACGGAGAAGAAGACATATTGAAAAGCAGATGGGCGGCGTACAGGCAGGATATTTTCAGCGATGAGCATGTTTTGGGGCTGATGCGGGAAAATATGGAATATATGCAAAAGACCGGCGCGTTTGAGAGAGATTCCGCAAGGTGGCCCATGCAGAACAATGACAGCGATCTGACAAAGATTATGGAGTATGAAAGAGAAAGGCTGAGGTTTTTGGATGAATATTTCGGGTAAGAGAGGACTGTCAGTGCGTTTTTATCAATATGGCGGTCTGCTGCTTTTTAGCATCTGGCTGCTGCTTGGCTCTTTGTGGGCACAGGGGAAGAAGGAGGAAGTCTGTCCCATTACGGATTATGTGGTCAGTTCGGAGGTTTTAGGAGAGCTGGCGGCGGGGAGAGAAGAGGGCGACCTTTTGGAGCAAAAAGAAGCGGGACTTTATCTGAACGGATATCATGTGCCTTTGGAGAAAGAAAAAAAGCTCTTTTATATTTCCCAGCCGGCGGAGGCCGGGGAATGGAGAGGGGATCTGAAACCCTATGGCGCGGAACTGTATGTTTCGGAGGATGAGTATCTGGCAAAACTCCCTCAGGCGATCGGAGAGGGACATATTTTTAAAGCGCTGCTTTGTACGAAAGACAGGTATCAGGAGATCGGTATCGTGCTTACGGGGATGCCGGTAGTCGATATAGAGACGGAAAGGGAGGAGACCCAGGAGTATCCGATTGAGGACATTGATAATTATGTGTTCAATTCGGAGACTCGCTATTATGGCGATATCACTGTTTTTCAGTCAGGAAATTCGGCGCTGCCGGGGAAAGAGGGAGAGGTAAAGGGAGAATATCAGATTTTGCGGCGGAAGGTCTGCTATCATGAGAGAGGACAAAATTCCGCGCTGTTCGGGAAAAAGAGTTATGCGGTAAAACTTCTGGATCAAAAAGAGAAGGGTATTTCGGAGCCGTTATTTGGTATGCAGCGCAGTGCGGACTGGAAGCTGCTTGCCATGTATTCCGATCCCAATAAACTCAGAGATAAGGTCTCCATGGATCTATGGGAGGAGATAGCAAAAGGGGAGGAACGGTTTAACGAGAGGGGCCCGGAGATGGAATACTGTGAAGTGATTTTGGACGGACAGTATATGGGACTCTACGGTATGATGCTTCCTGTGGATGAGAATACGCTGGAACTCGGGGAGCAGGATGTGCTGTACAAGGTGCTGGACTGGTATATGCCGGAGGAGGCGGATATTCAGGCTTCCGTGGATCAGAACTATGAGGTATGCTATCCTGTGCGCGTCAGATACCCGAAGAAGGAAGATGTACCGGTCGGAAAGCTGTGGGAGCCTGTCAGGGAGTATTTTACCTGTAAATACTGGAGGATGGATTTTAACGCTTATTCGGAGATTACCTGCACGGAAAATCTGGCGGATTATTATATTTTTATTCAGGCGGTTTCGGGATTTGACAATTATCTGAAAAATACGTATATTTTAGCTAAAAAGGTGGATGGGACGCCGGAATGGAAAATGCTCACGATTCCCTGGGATCTGAATTATACTTTTGGGAACTGCTATGATTATGACGCCGATAAAAACTATACGGCATTCAATTCTGACACAAGTGTCAACTATGTGGAGCCTGTGCTGGAACAGCTCTTCCGCTCGAGTTTTAACGGGGAAGCGGAGATTTTGAAAGCAAGATGGGAAAAATATCGCGCCGGCACGCTCAGTACGGAGCATATTATCGATCTTTTGCAGGAGAATATGGACTATCTGTGTAACACAGGGGCTTTTCGGAGGGATACCGAAAAGTGGGAGGACGCAGGAAACAGCGCGGATCTGACGGAAGTGAAGGCGTATGTGGAAGGGCGGATGGAGTATCTGGACGGATATTTCGGAAATTTTTGACGAAATGACAGGATAATTTGTGTTATTCGGGAAATTATGGTAAACTGTTATTTCATAGGGAAACGGTGATGAACGACAGAATTTATGTATGCCATACATACTATCATGCGTATGTGGCATTTTTGAAAGAACTAAAACTGCGCCGGGAGAAGGCGGACAGCGGAGAGGCTGCACTGGTACTGAGCAGCATGTCCAATGATTTTGAACAGTTCGGGGAGCGGGTAAGGGGCACCGGACTGTTTGCTGATGTTATTTCCTTCGATGAGAAGCGTGAGGACTATTTTCCGGAACTTGCGTCCTTTCGGCAGGATAAGGGAAATATTGTTTTGAATATGTGGCAGCGCATTCGCTTTACAAAGCGCTATGCGGAGCTGGAAGCGCCCTTTGTCCCGGTAGATTTCAGAAAATACCGGGAAATTTTTGTGTTCTGCGATTCCGATCCCATAGGTTATTATCTGAATCAGAATAAGATTTATTATCATGCGCTGGAGGACGGGCTGAACTGCCTTGTCCATTTTGATGCGGCGAGATATGATAACAGGGGGCATTTCGGGCTGAAAGCCTTTTTATCCAAAAAGCTGAACCTGATCTTTGTGCAGAACGGTTATGGAAAATACTGTCTGGATATGGAAGTCAACAGTATTTCCGCAATTACCATGCCCTGTCCTTACTATAAAGAACTGCCCAGGCAGATGCTGGTGGATGCGCTGACGGGAGAGGATAAGAATATTATATTGCGGGCTTTTGTCAGGGATATGGATGGACTAGTGAGAAAGATCAGGGAGTGCGGCGCAGGTTCCTCCGAAATGGAAGAGGCGCCGGATAAACGGAAAGAAGAGACAAAGAAAACAGGGACAGGCGGTAAAAAGCGGGATAAAATACTGCTTCTGACCGATCCGCTCTGTACACTCGATGTCAGGGAACGGATTTTCCGGGATATCGTTGCGGAGTATGAAAAACAGGGACAGATTTTCATAAAGCCCCATCCGCGGGACGAGCTGGATTATCGAAAGGTATTTCCCGGTTATCCCATGTTTGATGCGACGGTCCCGATGGAAATGCTGAACTTTTTCCCCGACCTGCATTTTGAACAGGTAGTCACGGTCTTTACGGATTTAAAGGGAATCCGTTTTGCGGATAAGCTGGTCCGCCTTGGAGATGAATTTATGGACAAGTATGAAGATCCGGAGATCCATAACCAGAATAAGCGGATCGGTATTATCGAGAAGGATTGAAAACCAGGGAGTTGATATACTATGCAAGAAATCTTAAAAAAACTGAATGTCCTGCTGGATAAAAAACAGAAGCAGACCATGTTGTTTATGGTTCTGATGATGATATTCGGCGCTGTTTTGGAGGCGTGCAGCGTGTCTATGGTCATTCCGGTGGTGGGAGTGGTCATTGATGAAAATTCCATTCAGAAATACGATATTGTGGGGAGAGTATACAATGCACTCCATATGCAGAGTGTGATGCAGTTTGCCCTTTTGATGATGGCTGCGCTTATTTTGATCTTTATCGTGAAAAATATTTATCTTTACTGGCAAATGAAGTTTATGTATCGGTTTGTTTATACGAACCAGTTCCGGACTTCTGAGCGGATGATGAAAAACTATCTGCGGAAGGGGTATGAGTTTTACTTAAATGCGGATACTGCGGTCATTCAGAGAAATATCACCTCCGATGTCAATAATATGTATGCGCTGATTCTGTCCCTGCTGCAGCTTATCTCGGAGATTATTGTGTTTGTGGTACTGCTCGGCGTGATGGTGGCTTCGGACTGGAAGATGACGATAGTGATCGCCCTTCCTCTGCTTCTGACGCTCTTTATCATCAAAAAAGTGGTAAAGCCTATTATGAACAGGGCGGGGAAGGAAAATCAGGATTTTTACAGTGGTTTATTTAAGTGGATATCCCAGACCGTGCAGGGGATTAAAGAGGTGAAGATCGCCGGAAAAGAGCAGTATTTTACGGAAGAATATATCAAGTGCGGTAGGGGCTATGTGAATGCGGTCCAGAAATACACGCTCTATAACAGCATCCCCCGGCTTTTGATCGAGACAGTCTGTATTGCCAGCCTTGTGGGCTATATGATGATCCTTGTGAGCCAGGGAGAGAGCGTGAAGGAAGTGACGGCAGTGCTCTCCGCCTTTGTGGTGGCGGCGGTGCGGATGATGCCCTGCGCAAACAGGATCAACAACCAGCTCACGTCCATGGCCTTTTACCAGCCCTTCTTTATGGGCGTCAGCGATAATCTGCAGGATGAGATCTCAGGGGAAAATACAGATATGAGCTTTGCGGTGGTGGCAAAGGAAAAACTGCCCGTGAAAAAGAGCATTGAGCTGCGGGATATCACTTACCATTATCCGGGAGCGGAGCCGCTTATTTTCGACCATGCGAATATGGAAATTCCGGTGGGCGCGGCGGTAGGCATAGTGGGAACATCCGGCGCCGGAAAGACTACGATAGTGGATATTCTGTTGGGGCTTTTGGAGATCAGGACCGGCGGGGTTTACGCTGACGGTGTCAGCATCAAAGAAAACTACAGAAGCTGGCTGAAGAATGTGGGCTATATTCCCCAGATGATCTTTATGCTGGATGATACGATCCGCAAGAATGTGGCGTTTGGCATCGCGGAAGAGGAGATTGATGAGAAGAGACTCTGGGAGGTACTGAAGGAAGCACAGCTCGATGAGTTTGTGAGGAGCCTGCCGGATGGCGTAAACACGAGTATCGGAGAGCGGGGCATCCGCATTTCCGGCGGACAGAGGCAGCGTATCGGCATTGCGAGAGCGCTCTACTATGATCCGGAGGTGCTGATCCTGGATGAGGCGACGTCTGCGCTGGATAATGACACGGAGGCGGCGATCATGGATTCCATCAACAGCCTGCACGGCAGAAAGACGCTGATTATCATTGCCCACAGGCTGCAGACGATAGAGAAGTGCGATATGATCTATCGTGTGGAAGGCGGGAAGGCGGTTTTGGAGAGAGGCAGGAATTAAAAAGGTGTCAGAAAAATGAATCGAAAATTTGCTGCGAATATAAAAAGAATAGTTGTAGGAATAGTGACGGTAATTGGGCTTACAATTTTTGGATATTTGACATGGTACAGCTTTAGATTTACTTATAATTTTATTCCTGAATATAGTGAATTATTTGATATAGAAAAGGATAATCTGTTTTTGCATTGTATTACACTTGTGATCTGTATTTTATCACTAAGCTTTTTCGGTAATATTGGAAAAGATGTATCAGAAAATACAAAGTTAAAAGCAGAAAAATTTGTGTTAATTTTTGCTATGTTGTCTATGACAATTGCCGGAATCTTGTGGGTTTCCGTTGTTCACGCTCAGCCCTGTACCGATCAGAGGTGGGTGGTGGAAGGCGCATGTTCACTTATGGATGGAGATTATAGAATATTGGAGCCGGATCAGTATTTTGGAACATATACTTATCAGCTTTGTCTTGCGGTGATATTTCGTTTTTTATTTACGATAAGCGGAGTACGGGACTATCATATAATACAATACTGTAATGTGCTCTGCATTCCTGTTATTGTTTTGGCTGGATATAAGATTGTAAAGAATTTGGGTGGCAGAAGTAAATCAGGTATTTTTTATTGCCTGCTCATTATGACATGTTTCCCTTTGCTATTGTATACACCATTTGTTTATGGAGAAATTTTCTCAGTAATGGCAGGTATGGTTTTTGTATGGGGGCTGATGGCATTTGTACGAGGAAGGCAGAAAAAGTGGATGCCACTGGTTGTTGTGAGTGCGGTTTTCGGGGTGCTTACAAGAGGAAATTTTTGGATAGTAATTATAGCTGCCTGCATTATTTTAATGTTATGTGGACTGTGGAGGAAGAATGGGGCGATGTTATTGCTTATGCTGCTTATTGTAGTAATGCCCATCTGTATGAAAAACGGAATTGAACTGATTTACGAGCAGCGATCTGGTTTGAGACTGGATCAGGGAACGCCATTTATCAGTACGATTGCAATGGGAGTGCATGATGAAGGAAATCAGCCGGCGGGCTGGAGTAATCTTCATGACTATTATGCGTATGCATTGAACGATTGTGACAGAGAAAAAGCTGCAGAATTTTCTAAAGAATACCTGCGGATCCGCATGGCGGCGTTTCGTGAGGGAAGTGCTGATTGGAAAGCTTTTTATAAAGAGAAACTTTTAACCCAATGGGAGGAACCTACCTGGCAGAGCCTTTTGGCAAATCATGACTTTGCAGAAGAACCGGGAGAGGTTGTCAACAGTATTTATTATGGAAATCTGAAAAATATTCTTTTGGGATTTTTAAATGAGTACCAGTGGTTGCTGTATGTGGGAGTGTGTTTATTTTTCTGGTATTGTTTTATAAAAAAAGTACCGTTTTATATGTTGCTTCCAGAAATAATTTTGATTGGGGGAGTACTGTTTAGTCTATTGTGGGAAGCTAAAACAAGGTATAGTTTTCCGTATATGATATATATGTTGCCCTGCATGTCAATAGGGTTAGTGGAAGTCTCAGAAATGATTTTTGACAAAATCCAAAAAAACAGAAAATGGAAAATAAAAAAGAAAGATGAGATATTGGGAGAAAAGATGGCATGAAATGCAGCGTGATCGTACCGGTCTTTAATATGGCGGCGGACGGAAAACTGGAATATTGTTTAAATTCTCTGATGCACCAGACGTTGCGGGATCTGGAGATCATTGCGGTGGATGATGCTTCAACGGATGGTTCTCTGGAGATATTAAGGCGCTATGAGGCGGATTATCCGGAAAGATGCAAGGTGATTCATTATGAAAAGAACAAGCGGCAGGGCGGCGCCAAGAATGAAGGGCTGAAGATTGCTTCCGGTGAGTGGATCGGTTTTTTGGACAGCGATGACTGGGTATCACCTGATTTTTATGAGAGGCTGATTAAAAAGGCGGAGGAAACAAAAGCCGATGTGGTCGGATGTGATTATTCACTTGTGTCGGAACATACGATGGAAGTCGGGAGAATTGTGAAAAACAACACCGATGATCAGACCGGCATCTGTGATGAGGCGCAGCACAGAAAGCTTGTGATGCGGCCGGGCAGTATGGTTATTAAGGTATACCGGGGCAGTATGATCCGTGAGAACGGACTGGATTTTCCGGAGGGGATCTTTTATGAAGATAACTGCGCGGGAACGGTCTGGATGTTGTACTGCGGGCGTTTTGAAAAGATAAATGAGCCGCTTTACTATTATTATCAGCATGATGTGTCCACGGTACATTATATTTCGGAGGAAAAGTGCAGAGACCGGATGAAAGCCGGGGAGCTGATGGTGATGGAGTGCAGCAGCCGGGGATTTATAACAAAATACCGCCCGGAGATCGAGTTTCGCTTTGCGGAGACTTATTATATCACGACATTGTTCTCCTACATGTCCGGTGTCAGGCACAGAAAACTTTCCTTCCTTGCGGAGCTGCGGGACGGGATGAAGAAATACTTCCCGGATTTTCAGGACAATCCGTATTATTTAAGAGAGATCGGGGCGGAGGAGAGAAAACTAGCAAAGCTTCATCAAAGGAGTAATCTCGGATTTTATTGTTACTATATTGCATTAAATACATGGAGAAAACTGAGAAAGTAATGGTAATAGCGATGCCGTGAGAGCAGTTACGGAACTGGAACTAAAATATGAAAAAATGGATCTTATTCCTGCAGGCGTTGGTGGTGATCATCTGCATTGCGGGGCTGTTTGGGAAAAACAGAATATGGACTGTGGAGAGCGATGGTTTTTTGGCTGTGCAGCAGGATAACGGGCGGCTTTATTTGGAAAGTGAAGCCTTTTCTCTGCGTCCCGGAGTTTATAAGGCGCTTCTTTCTTATGAGACGCAGGAAGATATGATAAATGCCTGGGAGGTGGGGGCGGACGGGCTCTCTTTTGACGGGCTCCTTGCAAATGCCTGTATGCTGTACAGTGGGCTGACGGAGACGGATATGTATTTCTGGCTGCTGGAGGAAACGGATACTCTGCGTGTAAGGATTATGTGTGATGCTTCCGGTGCGGTGACAGTACGTAATGTCCAGGTATCGGAGACAAATCTTGGCGCACGGGCATTTCTGGTGACATGTATCACGTTGTTTATATGTTGGGATATCGTATGGTATCGGAGAGAAAAGGCGAAGTCCGGGATGGTGCCGGGGATACTTTCTGCGGAGAAAGAGATGGAGCGCCGCAGTATACTCTTTGGGATGATAGTGCTTATTGTGGTATCTTCCGTGCCTCTTCTGACAGGATATGAGATTGCGACAGCAGATCTGAACGGTCATCTGCAGCGCCTGGAGGGAACGAAGGATGCGCTGCTTGCAGGGCAGTTTCCGGTGCGTATCCATCCGAACTGGCTGCAGGGCTATGGGTATGCTACGGGGGTATTTTACTGTGATACCTTTCTCTATATTCCGGCATTTCTGCGCATGATGGGCTTTCCGCTGGGGGCGGCTTATCTGATTTATAAGTTTCTGGTGAACGTGGGGACAGTGGTGATCGCCTGTGAGAGTTTTGGCAGGATATTTAAAAACAGGCTCATCGGATTGTTTGCGGCCGCACTTTATACGCTGAACATTTATCGGCTGGCGGTCATGTATTTGAAAGACCATCTGGGACAGTACACCGCGGCAATGTTTCTGCCGATGTTTGCCTACGGGGTATGGAGGCTGCTGGCGGAAGAGGCGGAGGGGAAGGAATACAAAAGAATATGGATCATACTGGTACTGAGTGTGACGGGGATTATTCAGAGCCATATCCTGACATGTGAGATGACAGCGGTTTTCAGTGTGGCCGTGGGCATTGTTTTTATCAGGAGAGTGTTCAGGAGAGGGACGCTTTTGGAAGTCGGCAAGGCGTTTCTTGGCATACTGTTATTAAATTTCTGGTTTATTGTACCTTTTCTGGATTTTATGACAACACAGAAGCTGATTATCACAGGAGAGCAGGTCTATACCAGAGAGATACAGGGGTATGGAAGCCTTTTGCCCCAGATGTTCGGGATATTTGCCCTGTCCGGTTCGGGGGATCATGATATGGCGTCGGGGATGCAGGGGGAGATTCCGTTTACACTGGGTGCAGGGCTGATGATAGGGCTGTTTTACTATGGTTATCTTTGCCTGATCGGGCGTATCAGACAGCAGGAGAAGGGGGCGGTAAAAACCCTGGGGATTTTTTCCGCAGTGCTTTCGGTGGTCTCTTTGTTTATGGCAAGTGTGTACTTTCCGTGGAATAAATTGCAGGGGCTGGGCGGTTTTGTGGCAAAGGGTGTTTCCGCGATACAGTATCCGACCAGGATCTTTGTTATTGCGGCACTGTTTCTTGCTCTGGTGGGAGGCTGTATTTTACTGCTGGAATATAAAAGCGGAAGGAAAAAGAGCCTGTGGCTTTATGCCGCAGGGACGCTGATTACGCTTTTTCTTGTGGCAGGAATGTTTTTCAGCGGGCTTCTTTCGGAGTCGCCGTTTTATAAAATTTATGAGGAGGAGTCTTTCGGAAATTCGTACCTTTCGGGGAGGGAATATCTGCCTCTTGGGACGGATGAGAGTCTCTTAAAAGCGGGGCGGGTGGTTTTCCCGGAGGGAATTTCAGTCGGCGGATTGAAAAAGGACCATGCGGGGGCGGAACTTTATTGTGAAAACAGGAAAGACATCGACGGGTATGTGGAACTGCCGCTTTTATATTACCGGGGATATCAGGCGCGGGATATGGAGACGGGAGAGAATCTGCCGGTTGTGGATGGAGAAAACCATGTGGTAAGGGTGGAGCTTCCGGCGGGCTATAGTGGAACGACTTACACTTCTTTTGTCAGTCCGTGGTACTGGAGAGTGTCGGAAGTGGTGACATTGCTTTCGTGGTGTGCGGGGTTCGTATATTGTTTGAAGCAATATGGAGGAAAACGCCTAAAGGATCATGGGAATATATGATGATATATATCATGTATTTTCAGGACTGTATTTCCCGGTCATTACATTATGGAGAAGAGCGGGAGAGCGGCGGAGAAATAAGTGGATAGATAGGATGAAACGACAGGCGGGATGAAAGGTTTTGGTAAAGGGAAAAAGAGAATAGTTCTGAGTATTATGATGCTGATTCAGCTTTCTTTTGTGCTGTTTTGTTTTTACGGAATGAGCAGGGAGAAGGAGAGCTATTCTTTTCGTGATCAGAAAATGCAGGTGCATGGAGGAACATTGGAGACTTCCGGGGCATATGTGATCGGCGAGGACGCCGCACTGACGGATCAGGTGTTTCTTGCGATGGAACTTCCGGGGCTGAAAAAGGGCGTATATGAAGTACGGATAGATTATGATACCGATGCGGAGCAGGTGAGCCGGGTGGTCTCGGAGACTGTGGGATACCGTAAATTATATGAAAATACGGTGTCGATGCGGCCTTCCCATATTCAGAAGGAGATTTCCTACCGGTTTATGCTGCTTGAGGATGCGGAGGATTTAAGGGCGGAAATCCTGTATACCGGAGCAGGAACGCTTTCGGTGGCGGACTTTAAGGTAGTGCATACAAGGCAGGAATACGGTATGGTATTGTTTTTCGTAGTGCTGTTTTCTCTGCTGGCGGATTTGCTGTTTTATGTTTTTATGTGGAACCGGGATAAGATACCGGGGAAAACCGGGCGGAAAATAGTGTTCGGGCTGTTTGCAGTCTTTTTATTGTCCTGCGCTAATTTACTGATTGATTATACGCATCTCGGCGACGATGCATTTTTCCATTTAAACCGAATCGAGGGGATTGCAAGGGAATGGATGAACGGACATTTTCCCGCCAGACTGGAATCTTACTGTATGTTTGGCATGGGGTATCCGATGTCGATCATGTATCCGGAAGTGTTCCTCTGGCCGGCGGCGCTTTTGCGGGTGATGGGATTTGACCTTTCTTTTTGCCTGAAAGCGGATATTGCGTTTGTGAATCTGCTGACAGTAATTTTGTCGTATTTCAGTTTTAAAAATATTTTCAGGAGCAGGCGGATTGGATTGTGGGGAAGCGCTGTCTATTCGCTGTCTCTGTACAGGCTGTACAATATTTATGACAGGGCGGCAGTGGGAGAATTTATTGCGATGACTTTTCTGCCTCTGATTTGCTGGGGGCTTACCAGAGTGTTTTCGGAGAAAGAGGAGGAGGTCAGAGACAAAAGGACGGTGTTATTGCTGGCATTCGGCTATATGGGAGTGCTGTATTCCCATGTGCTGAGTCTGGAGTTTGTGACGGCTTTCACGATAATATTGTGCCTGATGCTTTGGAAACGGTTCTTCAGAAAAAGTACATTGCTGACTTTTGTGAAGTCGGCGCTTTTGGCGGTGGGCTTAAGTTTATGGTACCTGCTTCCTTTCTTGGATTATTCTCTGAGTGCCGGCCTGAATGTATTTGATACGGGAAATCCGATTCAGATTCTGGGATTGTATCCGGCACAGCTCTTCTGGTTTTTCCCCTGGAGGGGATGGTCCTCTTATATGTATGTTTCGGGGATGCAGTATGTCCGCGCATATGGAATGGGAGCGGCGCTGGCAGTAGTGTTTTTCTGTTTTATATCTTTCAGGATAAGGGGTGTGGGAGAAAGAAGGCTTCGGGATTTTCCGGAATATCCAAAGATAAGGACAGCGGCTGCAGTTGGTATTCTGGCAATGTTTATGAGTATGAATCTGTTTCCCTGGGATGCGATAAGTGAAATTTCCGCGGGTATGCAGAAGGTTGTTTACAGCATTCAGTTTCCTTATCGCTTTCTGGTAATGGTGACAATTTCTTTCTGCTTTGTAGGATGCGGGCTGTTTGCCGTATTGCGGCAGGAGGGAGACGGAAAGAAGGGGACATGCTTTGCTGTTTCGATAGTGGTGCTGACGGTGCTTGGCAGCAGTTTCTACCTGAACCATGAGATACAGGGCAGGAGCTGGTCGGATTTCAGGGAGGCGGCAGCCATGGGATCAGGAATGATCGGAAACGGTGAGTATCTGCCGGCCGGTACGGATACGTCGGAATTGCCTTATACGCAGGCATCAGCCGGAGAGGGAGTGACACTGAAAGATTATAAGAGGGAAGATTCCCATGCGGAGTTCTGGTGTGAGAATATATTATCGGAAGACAGTTATGTGGAATGCAGTTTTTTGTATTATCCCGGATACCGGGCGGTGAGCGCTGAGACGGGTGAGCATCTGGCGGTGGTTCCCGGTGGGAACAATGTGCTGAGGGTGGAAGTACCGTCAGGTTATGCGGGCGGTGTGGCAGTGGATTTTATCGGAAAAGGTTACTGGAAGGTCGGAAATGCGGTTTCGGCGGTTTTGTGGATTGGCGTGCTGGCATTTGGGATAATGCGGTATCGTCTTAGGAAGAGGATATCCGGAAATTCGGAAGCAGAGGAGACGATGGAGGAATGATACGTATGGAAAACAGAAAATTGGATGAGAAAAAAATAAATATCATACTGGGATGCCTCCTGCTTACGTTTCTGGCATCGCTTCCGCTTTTTACCGACTTTTTGCTGTGCGGAGCGGACTTACAGTATCAGCTTTTGCGGATAGAAGCGTTAAAGGACGGGCTGAGGGAAGCCGGCCTTACGCTTTGGGCAAAACCGAACTGGGTGGAGCCAAAGGGCTTTTCCTTTGCGTTTTTCTATGGGGATACTTTTTTGTATATTCCGGCGCTTTTTAGACTGGCGGGTGCGGATGTGCAGATGAGTTACAGGATGTTTCTGGTGTTGATCAACGGGGCTACGGCGTTCGGATCTTTTGCGGCGTTTCGGAAGATATTCAGGGACGACTATACGGGG
The DNA here is from genome assembly GCA_022799355.1 of Lachnospiraceae bacterium. Lineage (GTDB taxonomy): Bacteria > Bacillota > Clostridia > Lachnospirales > Lachnospiraceae > 1XD8-76. The sequence continues at coordinate 72,668 of JAAWOG010000010.1, forward strand.
CTCCTGGGAAGCGCGCTCTATACGATGTCTGTTTACCGGGTATTTCTGCTTTACGCCGAGGCGGAAGTGGGCGAGGTTCTGGCGCTTGTTTTTCTGCCTTTTGTGCTGGCCGGTGTCTGCGTGATCTTTGGAAGAGAGGGCGGAGAACAAAAATATGGCTGGCTGTGGCTTTCCCTTGGGCTTTCCGGTATGCTGCGGAGCCATATACTGAGTTTTGTAATAGGGATTCTGCTTTTGGCTGTTTTGACAGCGGTGTATGCCAGCAGCCTGAAAAAGGCGGAAGTTTGGAAGCAGATCGGTATGGGATCGGCGGCGTTTCTTCTTCTGAACATCGGTTATGTTTATGCGATGGTACAGTATGTGCGGACCGGCGGTTTTGTGGTGAATCCGGTATCGGGAGTGCCGATTCAGGATAAAGGTGTCCAGATTGTGCAGCTCTTTATGGCTTTCTATCAGGCGGGCGGCAATCGGGAGTTCGGCGCACAGGGTGTAGGCGATGCGGCTCCGGTGGGACTTGGGCTGGTTTTCCTTGCGGCTGTGATGGTATTTTGTTATTTTGTCTTTGTATATGGGGACTTTTTTGAGAAAGAAGAGAAGAAGAGAGGGTATGCGGCACTGGGGACAGGTCTGGCAGCGTGCTTTATGAGCTGTGTCTGTTTCCCCTGGGATTCTGTTCTGAAATGGTCAGGACTTACCTCCTCCCTGGTTTCCATGATACAGGCTCCCTGGCATTTTCTGCAGGCGGCGCTTCTTGTGTTTACGATGCTGGGGTGTATTACTTACAGGATGGCAGGGAAAAAGTACGGCAAGGTCAGCGGCAGGATTTATGGGATTGTGCTGGCAGGCCTTGGGTGCTTTTCTTCTTCTTACCTGGTTGCGAATCTTCTGTTCTATTATGATTTCGTGAGGATCAGGATGGGAGAGGAGATCTGGGTGCCGATTGCGGAGGAGGGAGAGGAGGCAGTATTGCCGGTTCTGGCTTCCGGACTGCAGATTTTCCCGGCAGATGGAATCTGGTATGGACTGACGGCGGTGAGTGTGCTGACGCTGGCGGGGTGTTTTGTGTATATGTTGAGAAATAAATGTTGGAGCCGGGGGAAAGAGTAAGGAGTCGAAACAGGAGTATGAAGAAGCTGGCAATTATTACCGCGAGAGGCGGCAGTAAGAGAATACCGAGAAAAAATATCCGTCCGTTTCTGGGAAAGCCCATTATGGCGTATTCCATAGAGGCGGCGCTGCAGAGCGGGATTTTTGATGAAGTGATGGTGTCTACGGAGGATGAGGAGATAGCGGCGCTGGCAAAGCAGTACGGTGCGAAGGTTCCTTTTTACCGCAGTGAGAAGACAGCGGGGGACTTTGCGGGAACGAATGATGTATTGCTGGAGGTGCTGGAAGAGTACGAAAAACGGGGAGAGCATTTTGAACTTGGGTGCTGTATTTATCCGACGGCGCCTTTTGTGACAGCCAAGAAGCTGAAAAAGGCGGTGGAAAAGCTGCTGGAGGAAGAGGCCGATACACTGATCCCTGTGGTGGAGTTTTCCTATCCCCCCAAGAGAGCTATGGTGATCAGGGATGGCCTGCTGCAGTTTGGGGATTTGCGGTATATTGACAGCCGTTCTCAGGATCTGGAGAAGGAGTATCACGATGTGGGGCAGTTTTATTGTTTTCGGACAGAGGCTTTTCAGAAAAACAGGAAACTGATGCTTGGGAAGATCCTGCCTTATGTGGTGAGTGAGACGGAAGTACAGGATATTGATAATGAGTCGGACTGGCAGATCGCGGAGATTAAGTATGAGGCAATGCAGAGAAGAGTATAGCGCAAATGGGAGTTCCATGAATTTATTGTTAACATCCATAGGGAAGAGAATAGAATTGATCGAGCATCTGAAAAGCCGGTTTCGGGTGATTGGGGCGGACGCCTCCGGATTAAATGCGGCAAAGCGGTTTGTAGATGCCTTTTATCATATTCCAAAATGTCATGAAGATGGGTATGTAGATGCGCTTCTTAGTATTTGTGAGCGGGAGGCGGTTTTGTTGCTTGTACCTTTGTATGAGCCGGAGTTTGAGATTCTGGACGGGGCAAGGGCGCGGTTTGAAAAGATCGGTGTGAAGATCGTTCTTTCGGACAGGACGGTGCTGAATATTTGTGATGATAAGAGAAGGACGGCGGCATTTTTTGAGAGATACGGTCTTTCCGCACCGCGGACATACTCTTTGGAGGAAGTGGAGGAGTTTATTGAAGGGAGAGACGCAGAGTATCCTTTTATCATAAAGCCGGTGAAAGGTATGGGGAGCGAGGGAATCTTTTTTGCCAGGAACAGGAAGGAGCTGGCGTTTTTCTATGAGTATGCGGGGAATGCGCTGGTTCAGAAATGTGTGGAGGGCAGAGAGTATACCGTGGATGTACTCTGCGATTTTTTCGGGGAGCCTGTGTATATTGTGCCGAGGGTAAGGCTTGAAGTATTGTCCGGGGAAGTGTCGAAGAGCAGGGTGGATTTGCGCGGACTGGTGATAGAGGAGACAAAGCGGCTGCTTGAGGCACTGAACAAAGAGGGGGGTGTCTGCGGTCCTATGACAATACAGTGCTTTTTGTCAGAGGATGGGAAGGATATTTCCTTTATTGAGATCAATCCCCGGTTTGGAGGCGGCGTGCCTCTTTCTTTTGCGGCGGGGGCCGATTATGCGGGGGCGATTGAAAAGATGGGAGAGGGATTGTGCGTCGGTGGAAAAGACGGCGGCCTGATGGCAGCGAAAACGGATCTGACATCTTTCAGGAATGGAGAATTAAAGGAACTGACCATGCTGCGGTATACGCAGGCGGTGTATGAGTAATAACAATTGAGCCGTCAGGTGAAATATACGGACCGGAATATGACGAAGGAAATAAAAGATATGGTGAAAGCAGTAATATTTGATCTGGACGATACATTATACAGAGAGCGGGATTTTGTGGATCAGTCTTTTCGGAGTGTGGCAAAGGTACTGGCGGATTATCTGGCAAAAAAGAGTAAGCCGGGTGTAAAAGGGCAAAGAGTGGAGGGGGCGGATGAGCCGTCTTATGAGAAGAGCCCGGAGGGATTGTTCCGGCAGATGATAGAGCTGATGGAGCAGGAGGGACGGGGAGAGATCTTCAATCGTCTCTGTGAGCGTTATGATGTGGATGTACCTGTGCAGGAGCTTGTGAGGATATACAGGGAGACAAAGCCGGTCTTATCTCTTTATCCGGACGGGGAGGAGCTGCTGAAGTGGCTGGAAGGACAGGGCATCAGGACAGGGCTGATCACCGATGGAAATGCGCAGGTACAGCACAATAAGATCCGGGCGCTGGGGCTTGATAAAAGGCTGGATGTGGTACTTGCCAGTTATGATCTGGGGCTCAGGAAGCCGGATCGGGGTGTTTATGTATATTGCCTTGAGAAGCTGGGATGTACGCCGGAGGAAGCGGTTTATATCGGGGATAACCCGTTAAAAGATTTTATAGGTGCAAGAGCCCTTGGCATGAAGACCGCGCGGGTTATCAGGCCGGAGGGGCTGCATATGTGGCGGACGCCCCAGGAAGGATATGAAGCGGATATAACGGTGAGCCTGCTGACGGAACTGAAAGAGTGGATCGGACGCGGTGCGGATGCTGTTTGATGTCCGGCTGTTTGCGGCGGAAGTTTTGATATCAATGGAAATGGTGGAGGAAAATCGTGAAAAGAGAGATAGAGATAGCGGGCAGAAAGATCGGGGAGGGGCATCCGGCACTTTTGGTTGCGGAGATGTCCGCCAATCACAATATGGATTATGCCCGGGCTGTGGAGATCATCCACCAGGCAAAGGCGGCCGGGGCGGATGCCGTGAAGATCCAGACATATACGGCGGATACGATTACCATCGACAGCGACAAGCCCTGGTTTCAGATCACCCAGGGGACTCTCTGGGACGGGACTACGCTGCATCGGCTTTACGAAAAGGCATATACACCCTGGGAGTGGCAGCCGAAATTAAAGGAGGAAGCTGAAAAGGCGGGGCTTTTGTTTTTCTCGGCGCCCTTCGACCATTCGGCGGTGGATTTTCTCGAAGAGATGGAGGTGCCCTGTTACAAGATAGCCTCTTTTGAACTGAATGATATTCCGATGATCCGTAAGATAGCGAAGCTTGGGAAGCCAATTCTGATGGCCACCGGGGTAGCCTGTGAGAAGGATATCCGGCTGGCGCTGGAAACCTGCCGGGAGGAGGGGAATGATCAGGTGATTCTGCTGAAGTGTACTTCCGCTTATCCTGCGCCCTTTGACGCGGTTAATCTGAAGATGATCCCGGCGATGGCGAAAAGTTATGGCTGTCTCACCGGGCTTTCGGACCATACGATGGGATATCAGGTGGCACTGGGGGCAGCGGCGCTTCATGCCTGTGTGATAGAAAAACACCTGACGCTGAAGCGGGAGGACGGCGGAGCGGATGCCGCTTTCTCCATGGAGCCGGCGGAATTTCGGGCAATGTGCGAGGGCGTCAGGATTGTGGAGCAGGCGCTGGGCAGAGAGACCTATGAACTGTCAGAGAAACAACGGCGGGAGAGAGAACATTCACGTTCCCTGTTTGTAACAAAAGATATCAGAGCCGGAGAATATTTCACACCGGAAAATATGCGCTCCATCCGTCCGGGCTTCGGACTTCACACAAAATATTTCGAGGAGATACTCGGTAAACGGGCAGCGCAGGATCTGGAAATGGGAACACCAATGAGTTTTTCTTATGTAGAGGGAATGCAGGATCGAGAAGACGAGTGCGGTCTGGATCTTTAAATTGAGGACAAACAATGTTTTATATCAGGGCAGACGGAAACGAAAAAATCGGTATGGGGCATGTGATGCGAACGCTGACGATTGCGGAAGCATTACGGAAACAGGGAGAGGAAGTGCTGTTTCTGACGGCAGATGAAAAGCCGGTGAGACTGATCGAGGAGAGGGACTTTGGCGCGAAGATCCTGTTTACCCATTATGATGAGATGGAGGTGGAACTGCCGCAGCTTATGACGCTTTTGATGGGAAGCGTGGGAGGCGGCGAGGCGGGAAAACCGAAAATTCTGGTAGACAGTTATTTTGTGACGGAGTTTTATCTTAAGAATCTGCGGCTTTCGGCGAAGGTCATCCTGATGGATGATGAAAAAAGGGCGGTTTATCCCTGCGACGGGCTGGTTAATTATAATATATATGGCAAGACTTTAGGATATGAGAAGGATTATCCGGCAGAGACGAAACTGTTTCTGGGGTGTGAGTATTTGCCTCTTCGGGAGCAGTTTCGCGGGGGCGGTTATGAGGTGAGAGATGCCGCAGAGCATATTCTGCTGACCACCGGAGGAGGCGATCATTGCCATATGGCGCTTGCTGCGGCAAGGCGGCTTCTTGATAAGGCAAAGGGAGTGGACGTAACCGGGAGCGCAGGGCAGGGCGTGCCGTGCGGAGAAACATGGCATATTGTCTGTGGTCCTTATCAACAGGATACGGAGGAACTGGAAGAACTTGCGGCAGGCAGCGGGATATTGCGGATACATAAAAATGTGACGGATATGTCAGAACTTATGCGATTCTGTGATATTGCGGTTTCTGCGGCGGGCAGTACTTTATATGAGCTTTGCAGTATCGGCGTGCCGACGGTGGGATTTTATGTTGCGGAAAATCAGCGCCGGAATATGGAGGCTTTCGCAAAGCTGACGCCGGTGATGAATGCCGGGGACTATTCGATTGATCCGGAGAGGGTGCTGGATTTTATCGAGAAAGAAGTAGAGGTGCTGCGCCGGGAGAAGGCGCTGCGGGAAAAGATCAGTCAGGTGATGCGGATGCTGGTGGATGGAAAGGGTGCGGAGAGGCTGGCAGAGGGGATCTGCGCGCTCCGGTGACCATATCTTGATTTTGGGGTACGGAATTATGGCTGGCAGACGGAAGGAGTATTGCTTGGAAAAGAATGGAATCCATAGGACAAAAAAGGATGATAAGAAATATTTAAGTATTATAGCTGCATTTGTGATGGCAGGCGTTCTGTTTCTGTTTGGGTATCAAAATGTGGATGCGGAAATAGAGGATCGCCATTGGGATGTGGTTGTGCTGGGGGACAGCATCATCGGGAAGGAACGTGAGGAGGGCACCATTCATGAATATTTTGAGGAATATTCGGGGCTGTCCATGCTGAATGCGGCATTTGGCGGAAACTGTGCCAGTATGGGAGAGAATTCGTACAGATATTCCTATTATGAAGAGTCATTGAGTTTATGCAGGCTGGCGGAGGCTGTCTGTTATAAGGATTTCGCGGTGCAGAAGGCGGATTTGGCGGCGAGCCAGACAAAAGCGGAATATTTCGAGGAGGTTTTGGCGGGGCTTGCTGCGGCAGATCCGAATCAGACGGATATTCTTTTGCTGGAGTTTGGTGTTAACGATTATACGGCGGGAAGGAGGCTGGATAATCCGGAAGACCGTTTTGATGTATACACGTACGGCGGGGCTTTGCGGTATGCGATAGAACTGTTTCGGGAAGCATATCCGAATCTGGAAATTATTCTTGTGACGCCGGCTTATTGCCATATTGACGGATATGAGAACTGTCTGGAAGAGGATTTTGGCGGGGGAACATTGGATCAGTATGCGGATATGGAAAAAGAGATAGCCGCGGAGTACGGACTGGATGTGATAGATGTATTTTATGAGATTGGTTTTGATGAGTCGAATATTATGAAATATACGAGAGACGGAATGCATTTGAGGAGCGAGGGAAGGCCGGTTTATGCGCGTTTTCTTGCGGATAAAATAGAGGAATTGGCGGAAAGGAAGAGCGAATGAGAACACCTGCGGAGGTATGGAGCAATCTGAAGGCAGAGATACGGAAGGAATGGAAAACGGCGTTTTGGACGGTATTTATCCTGGGGCTTTTGATACATTTTCCGGTTATGGCAGGAGATTACCCCAACCATGACGGTCTTGCGAGCATGTATTTTGACCAGAATATGATCACCTCCGGCAGGTGGTTTTTGATGGCTGCATGCGGGGTTTCGTCCTACTTTGCACTGCCCTGGGTGATCGGGCTGCTTTCCTTGTTTTTTCTGGGGATTGGGGCGGCGGCGCTGGTGGAATTTCTGGAGATCAAGAATGAACTTGGGATTATGCTGCTTGGCGGGCTGCTGGTGAGTTTTCCGGCGCTTGCATCCACCTATGCCTATATGTTTACGGCGGACGGGTATATGCTGGCGCTGTGCCTGGTCTTTTTTGCCGTGATGCTGACAAAAAAAAGAGAATGGGGATTTATTCCGGGAGGAATTTCTCTGGCGTTCAGTATGGGGACCTACCAGTCTTATTTATCCTTTGCGATACTGCTCAGCATGTATGGCTGTCTGATAATCCTGTTGGGTGAGGCATCGGCGCAAAAGAAGCTGAAAAACATGCTGCATTATCTGTACATGGGGCTGACAGGTGTGGGGCTTTATTATGTGATCCTGCAGATTCTTTTGAGACTGCAGGGAAAGGAACTGGATACTTATCAGGGGATCAATTCGATGACGTCCGGCGGCGGTTTTTCCGTGACGGAAAAGTTCCTCCGCATCTATCAGGATTTCCTGGCATTTACAGGAAACGGAAATGTGTTGTATAATAATACGATATCCTTTGCGGCGCTGGGATTGCTGGGGGCGGCGGCGTTTATTTTGCTGGTTCGGCTGGTGATACGCAGAAAATATTATAAAAAGTGGTATTTTTATCTGATCTGTCCGGCGGTCATTTTACTGGTTCCGGTGGCTTTTAACGTGATCCTTTTGATATCGCCGGAGGTGACTTATCATCTGCTGATGCGGTATCAGTGGAGCCTGCTGCCGGTTTTGCTGCTCGGCTTTCTGCTGCGATACGGATTTTTACAGACGGAACTTTCCGGGCAGTTTTCACCTCTGCACAGGCGGGATGCGAAGGTGCTGAAAAAACCTTCGGTGATCTGCAATATCGTATTGCAGTGGGCGGTGCTTGCAGCCGCGGTGACATTGATCCTGCACTACGGGGTGACGGATAATATTGCCTACTTCAATCTGCAGAAAAAATACGAAAAGACTTATGCTTACTGCCTGCGGCTGGCGGATCGGATGGAACAGACAAAAGGGTATTATGCCGGGATGCCGGTGGCGATGATCGGGGTACAGAATAAGGAAAATCTACCGGAGACGGATATCACCGGCTCCGTGACCAGCAATATGATCGGCATGACCGGAGATTATCTTATTTATACGGACAATAATTATCAGGCTTTTATGAAGCATTACCTGGGTGTCACAATCAATCTGGTGGCGGATGAGGAGATGGAGCGGATCTATACGACGCAGGAATATCAGGCGCTGAACAGTTTTCCGCAGGAGGGATCCATGAAGGTTGTGGACGGGATTCTTTATATTAAGACGGAGTAAGAGATATTTTCATCCCGGTGTCCGAGATCCTTAACGTCATGGTATGGAGGGAAAGATGGCGTGTTATCAATTATTTTACCGGCATATAACGAAAAACAGAATATGGAGAGGACGGCGGTAACGCTTTCCGGAATATTGGATAAAGAAAATATACCATTTGAACTTGTTTTTGTCAGCGATGGTTCCACGGACGGCACCTATGAGGAAGTCTGTCGTCTGGCGGGGCAGGATAAGCGGATACGTGGAGCGGAGTTTTCCCGGAATTTCGGAAAAGAGGCCGCTATTTTCGCAGGGCTCGAACTGGCATTGGGAGAGGCATGTATTGTCATGGATTGTGACCTGCAGCATCCGCCGGAGGTGATTCCGGAGATGTACAGGTACTGGCAGGAAGGTTTTGAAGTGGTGGAAGGCATTAAGAAGAGCAGGGGGAAAGAGAGCGTCTTTCACGGGATGTTTGCCGGGATGTTTTATGGGATCATGAGCAGAATGATGAAGATGGACATGCGTTCTTCCTCAGATTTCAAATTGCTGGATCGGAAGGTAGTCAATGTACTGCTGGGGCTAGGAGAACGGAATACTTTTTTCAGGGCGCTGTCTTTCTGGGCAGGGTTTCGCTCAGTGAAGGTAGAGTATGAAGTGCAGGAGAGGGCTTTTGGCAGCAGCAAGTGGTCTTTTAAAGGGCTGATCCGATATGCCGTCTCTAATGTGACTTCTTTCAGCACGATACCGCTGCAGCTTGTGACGGTGATGGGGATAGTTTCCATTTTGTTCAGCGCGGTGCTTGCGGTGCAGACACTGGTTAAATATATGATGGGCACGGCGGTGGAAGGTTTTACGACGGTAATTTTATTGATTCTGATTATCGGCGGGTTTATCATGATCAGCCTTGGCATTATCGGACATTATCTGGCGCGGATCTATGAGGAAGTCAAAGGACGTCCGCGGTATATTATCCGCAGGACGGTCGGGGGGGACCACGAAGAGTAAGCCTGCTGTTTGGATCGGAGCGCTATGGCGGCATGGGCAAATATGGCAGCGAAGAAAAACAGGGGAAAGTTTGGGCATCTGAGGGAAAAAAGGAAGTTATGGAGAAGTCGGTACGGGCGGGACAACATAAAAAGCGCATGGTAAACATTGAAGTGCTGCGGCTGTTGGCGATGATGATGGTGGTATCCCTCCATTATCTGGCAAAGGGAGAGCTTTTGGAGAAGCTGACGGGACCGCTTTCCTTAAAGGGACATTTGTCCTGGATTCTGGAGAGTTTTTCGATTGCGGCGGTGGATGTCTATGTGCTGATCAGCGGTTATTTTCTGGTAGAAACGGGATTTCGATGCAAAAGGGTGATCTCGCTTGTGCTGCAGGTAATGTTTTATACCTGTCTTTTGCCGCTTCTGCTGATAGCGGCGGGAATCCTGCCAATCGGTGAGATTACCTTTTATCATATTTTGCAGTGTATCTTTCCGACTAATATGCTGCATTACTGGTTTGTGTCGGCGTATGTGCTGATGTTTCTGTTTACGCCGGTGCTGAATGCGGCGGTGCATGTGATGAAGAAGAGGCAGCTCGAGGCGGCGATCATGATATTGCTTATCATGGAATCGCTGAGTAAGACGGTGATTCCGGTGCGGCTTGAGCTGGACAATCTGGGGTATGATGCCTACTGGTTTATGGTGGTTTATCTGATAGCGGCGTATATCCGTCTTTATGGTATTTCTTTTCTGGAAAAAAAGGAGGGAAAAGGGGACAGGGCGCCGGTCTGTTATATGGGAGCCTGTTTTGCGATGTACGGGCTGACGATGCTGATTCGGGGCGCCTACCTTGTGACGGGGCAGTTTGAGAATTTTATCGAATCGGCTTATGGCTATAATCATCTGCTGACGATAGGAGCGGCAGTATCGCTGTTTTATGTGTTTAAGAACCGGGAGAAGGTAAGTGGGGGAGCCGGAGCGAAAAACAGAAATTGCCTTTCGGCTTTTATCTGCAGGATCGCACCCTGCAGTTTCGGGGTGTACCTGCTGCATGAACAGGTCAATGTCCGCTATGAGTGGCCCTTCTGGCTGGGAGCAAATGAGTGTGTCAGCGCAGCTTCTCTTTTTTGGCACTGGCTGGCGGCGATATTGACCGTTATGGTCATTGGCCTGGCTGTGGACTATGTGAGAAGCCTGCTGTTTCGGGGAGTGGGCAGACTGCTGGCCGGCAGCAGGATCGACAGGGTGCTTGGCTATGTGGATGAATTGGTGAACGGGTTGGGAGTTAACGTGAAATGAAAAATTTCACGATCCTGATCCCTGTGGCCGCCGAAGCGGGCGAATGGGAGTTAATGTGAAATGAAAAATTTCACAATCCTGATCCCTGTGCCCGCTGAAGCGGGCGAACGGGAGTTAGCGCGTGAATGGAACGGATATAATATGATGATAAAAAAAGAGAAGGCAAAGAAAATTGCATATATCCTTTTTTTGATAATACTGGCAGTTTACCCGCTGCGGCATATCTGGCTTGGGGTGGAGGTGACGGACGGCGGTTACAGTGCCGGAAATTATCGTTTTATGGGGGATATGAATCCGATGTGGCTTTTTGCCACGTATCTGGCAAATGTTACCGGACACTTTTTAACGAAACTGCCCGGCGGGGATATGCTGATAGGATTAAGATGTTATACCGCGCTTTTTATCAGTATGACAGCGGTATTCCTGTATCTGTTTTTTACAAAAGCAGTCCGGATGGAAAAGGAAACGGCGTTTTTCGGCGGGCTTCTGGCAATCAGCCTGTGTTGGTGTCCGACTACGATCCTCTATAATTATATGACTTATTTTTTCTTTGACACGGCGATTGTGGTGCTGTATCTGGGGCTTGTCAGAGAGAAGAGGGCTCTGCTTTTTTGCGCGGGTGTCCTGCTTGGGATGAATGTGCTGGTGCGGTTTCCGAATCTGACGGAAGCAGCGCTGATCCTGTCTTTGTGGTATTATGGGTGGCTGCAGCGGAAGCGGATAAAGGATATCGTGCAGGAGACGGGTATCTGCCTGATCGGTTATCTGACCGGCGTGGGGTTTATCCTGGCGGATATTGCGGCGCGGTATGGAATAGAAGAATATATTACGGGGATCACCCGTCTGATGCGGATGCCTGCGGAGGCGGCGGATTACAGTGCGCTTTCCATGGTACTGACCGTACTTCTGGATTATAAATTCAGTTCCAAATGGCTGATCCATATGGTGCTTTTGACAGCGGCGGGGTGTCTGGTTTCAGGGGTGTATCATTTTTTCGGCAACCCTTTCACGAGGGCGAGGCAGTCTGCGGAAAAAGAGGCCGGATGCGCTTTAATCGGGAGAGGAATTTCCCTGGCGGGGAGGGCGGTTTTTCTGCTGGGTATCCTGGTTCTGTTTCGCTGGTGGTATGGGCTCGGCGTGTTTAATATAAAATATTATACTTATGAGAGTATGTTTCAGTGGGTGGCGGTTTTTCTTATTCTTGTGATCCTTGCGGGGATGTATGTGTTGTTTTCCAAGAAGTTTGTAAGGAATGAAAAACTGCTGGCATCCATGACGCTGATATTGATTGCGGTGACGCCTCTCGGGAGCAATAACCATCTTTATCCGAATATGAACAATATGTTCCTTGTTTTTCCTTTTGGGCTTTCGCTTTTTGGGCGGTTTCTGCGGAAACTGTGGCAGAGTGGGGGGATCATTGTCGGAAAGAGCGGGACGGAACTTTCTCTGTTTCCTGTGAGGGCAATGCTAGGGGCATTTCTGGCTGTGATGAGTCTGCAATGCCTGTTGTTCGGGGCGATATTTACGTTTCGGGACGGTATGAGCGGACAAAAAAGGGATACAAAGATAGAAAAAAATGATATACTGAGAGGAATGGTGACAAATGCGCCTTTGGCGGAGGCCATAGAGGGCCTGACAACATATGTGGAGGAGGCGGGACTTTCTGACAGAAGCGTCATATTATATGGGCAGATTCCGGCGCTTTCCTATATGCTGGACATGCCGCCGGCTCTCTCAACCTCCTGGCCTGATCTTGCATCTTATAACTATGAGGTGATGGCAGAGGATATGGAAAAACTGCGAAATATGCCGGCGGATCAGCAGAGGCCGCTGATCATTGTGGGAGCGGGACCGGAGCAGTGGATCAGGGGCGCGGAAATGACGGAGGCAGAGCTCGCTTATTATATGTTAAATGAGAAGTGGGAGATGATTTATGATTATATGGTGGAGCAGGGATACGAAAAAACGTATGGAAACGGGATGTTTACGGTGTATGAATAAATAAAAGTATATGCGGTACTGGAAAACAGCATAAGCCCGGAGTGCGCAGGGAGGGCATATGCGGTACTGGAATAGGAGAAAAGGTTGAATAAATTCTCTGATGAGTAATTTATTCAACCAAGAATTTGTGCCGAAGCGTCACAAATTCCATTGATCGCAGAGCAGAATTTGATATTCTGCTCGCGGCC
>JAAWOG010000130.1 GCA_022799355.1 Lachnospiraceae bacterium
AAGCCGTGAGCAGGAAGTAGAAATCTACTACCGCTTCATCGGCAAAATCGACTGATCTTTCTTTTTTACCCAACAATATCTTTAACTAAGGGAAACGGGCAGATGCCTTCCCGAGACGGCTATCCTTCCGGAGCTGGCAAAAGCCCTGGATTGCAGCATCGATTCTCTGCTGCTGCCCGGGGAGCTGTTGATTCTGGAAGCGGTTTATACGGACGGGCAGACGCAGATCCCGGTGACACAGTTTGTGAACAGTATGGTGCGGGACAGCAGGCTGAATATCCGGGTGAGTACACAGTTGATCGGAGTCGCTCTTAAAAGCGACAGACTAAAGCTGCTGACGGTAAAATATCAGACGCCCGGGGGAATCTATTATTCCTTTGCCCTGCAGAACGAAAATTTTGTGCTGGATAAGGAAAGTATCGGATTTTCGGAGGACACGGGAAGGCTCCGGGTGATCGGCGCTTATTATGGAAATGAAAAGAGCTGTACCTGCGTTATGGGGAAGTTGGAACACTATCAATATTTTAAGTGGGATCGGATAATGGTGAATCACGAAACCTTTCCCAGTGATACGGCCAGCGATGACACGGAATACCTCACACTCATCTATCTGAATCCGGAGGGGATTCAAGTGGTCAGTTGTCCGGAAAATGAGACTCTTTATTATGGGGAAAACCGCACACGCTTTGTGCTGCGGGATCATTCCGGATGGATTCTGAAGGATATTATGAGACTGGCCTGGGAAAAGGGGATGGAATGTCCGTGGGCAGGCTCTCTTTATGCGGCGCTTCGGTACCTGGGGGAGCCTTATACCTATCAACAAATCATGGGGATGAGCGGCGCCTGCTACCGGATATGCTTTACCGATGTGTGGGATTTTAGCTGTACGGATGCTCTTGTGGCCTTTGATTATCTGGAGCCGCTCTCTAAGGCCCTGGGATATGCCTTCCGCATGGCGGACAGACTGGAAAAGCAGGAGCGGAAGGCGGAGCGTAGGTCGATCGTGGAGGACATTCAAAACGGCAGACCGGTGCTGGCGATTAATCTGCGGGTGGCCCCTGAGTGGGGAATTATAACAGGATATACGGACGGGGGAAGCCGTTTTCTCTGCCGCACCTATTTTGATAAAGAGGTCTTTGACGCACTGGAAGCGGGAAAAGCGGGGAACCCGGAAGAGGGAAAAGCGCAGAACCCGGAAGGGAGAAAGGCTCAAAACCCGCAAGAGAGCAGAGCCCTTGGGGAGAATGGAGGGTATCTTTTCAGTGATTTCTGGCCCTTCCTCATTCTCCATTTCGGGAAAAAGAAAGAAACTCCGCCGCCGCTTGCTATTCTGAAAGCCTCTCTGGAGGTTTTGGTCAGATCTTTCCATGTGGGGAAGAGCAGGGGCTATTACCAGGGGCGGGAGGCCTATGAGGCATGGATGAGAGGGCTTTTGGAGGAAGCTGATTTTGACCTGGAAAATGACAGGGAAAAGGTTTTGAGACGCCTTAGCGTAAATGACAATATGCTGTGCCATTTAATAGATTCCCGCCAGGCCGCGGCCTGCTGGCTGAAGGAGAATATTGCCCTGCTGGACGGAAAAGAAAAAGAGGCTCTTGGCCGGATCGCAGCAAACTGTCAGAAAATCGCGGATATGGCTTTGACATTTCGGGAAAAGGTGGGGCGTTTATCCGCATGTGAGATCCAATATAATACCATTTGCTTTTTCGGTGCGGATACGCCTGCGCTTCGCAGGGAGCAGGCTAAGCTGCTGGGGGCTGCGCTTAAGCTGGAGGAGGAGAGCAGTAATCTGGCGGGAGGGATATTGGAAATGGAATAGGGCAGGCATCGGTGTAGGGTAGTATATGGCATATGGGGGCTGGCACACTGATTGATCTTATATTTGTGTGACGGCTCTGAAGTTTTACCCAGGGTCTCCACGCTTTTCATGTGCTTCGGGTAACAAAAAAAACACCATCACTGGCTCTTTCCTGTCATTTTACATTTATAACTTTCCGCGAATACTCCATGCTTTGCAGGTCAATCTCTGCACAGACCATATCGTTATTGTGAAGCTCTGTCTGGCCCGTCTGAATACAGATCGTGCCGCGTATCTGGTTTATCCACCTTCCTTTTGGCATATCAGGGCTTTCGTGAATATGCCCGTGCAGGGAGAGCAGCGGCTGCCTCTCTTTCAGAAACTCGTAAATATCCACAGAGCCTATATCCAAATCCTGATACAAAAGCTGCCCCAGCCTTAACCCGGCAGGAGGCATGTGCATCACATAGACTGTCTGCTGCGGGTTTTCCGGTTCAGGCAGATCATTCAGAATGTCGCACATATACGGAAGCTCTGTCCTTGAATATTCCAGCCAGTTATATATCCTGTCATAACCATACTCATTAGAAATACCGGCGACAGGGCTTAGCTGCCTCTGCGGAATATAATGTGTTTCCGTAACAACCCTGTCCTTACAGCCGAAAGGGTGGTCTAAAATATGATTCATGCCAATAAATTCATATCCACCGATACGAACCTTTTTGCCGGCTATATTATGAACATTTTCATATTCCCCGCAAACTGTATCAAACAGCCCATCCACCGACAGGAGATCATCATTTCCTAACATGGCGAGATATGTAATGCCGTGTCTTTGAAGTTCTGAAAAATAGCCTTTCAAAAACTCATTGATGAATATGGGCTGCTCCAGGTGCCTTTCGCCAAGTTTAGGGAGCATATCCCCGCCATTCACAATGACGCTGATATTTTTCTCAACGGCAATGTCCAGCGATTTCCTGTATTTGTTTTTATCCCCATGCAAATCTGTAACATATAATATTTTCATGTGCATACCACCTTTGTACTGTTTTCAAAAATCTGCCTTTCTGATTATACCATACCGTGAGATAACTTTCAGCGTGTTACTTTGCCTTTTGCCGGAGATAATGCCGCATTTATTCCCCCTTTCCGTGATTTCTGTTTTCTTTTATCGAAACCACATGAATAAGTCGGGCCTGCGCTCTTAAAGTCACAGACCCGGCCCATTGTATCTGATTTCGATTAGCTGCCGTATTTGCCACGCCCCCCGGCAAGCCCTGAACGAACAGAGCGGGGCTGTTACAGGCTGCGGATAGCATAACCACATCATAGCCCCGCATACGCCGCCGCTTTGCCAGAGCAGACGCACGCCGCAGGAACTCTCCCCAAGTCTTTAGGGAGCCGTGAAGAAGTACCATTATGATCTGTGTCGTTGTCGCGCCCGACCTGCCACAGCCGGTTTCGTGGGTTGCGTTGATCGCTCGGACAGCCTCAATTCATCACCTCCTTAGGCCGCCTGTCACCGCGCCGCCCCATCTGCCGCTCGGAACACAGAATGAAGTACCTGTAACAGCGTGTATTCGGTTGTCAAGGCTTGTCCCGCCGGATAAATATGTCCCTCTATTATTCATTTCATTTTTGAGGTTAAAGTTGCCGTCTGTCAGGAAATTTTTTCAAAATTTTTTCCAGGCTGTGCAAACCAGCGTTGATAGAGCGGGTGATTCTGCTCTTATGAGTGCCTTCCGCTTTTGCAATATCTGCTTTGCTCATGCCAAGAAAATAATGTGCATAAATCCGGTTTTTCTGTTTCTCCGGCAAAGAAGCAAGCACCCGATACAGCCGGATATTTTCTTCTTTCTGTTCCAGAATATCAAGAGGCGACAACGCAGCCATTAGAACATCCCGCTCAACGTTCACGTCATAATCCAGAGAAAAATATGCTTTGTGCCGATATGTACGCAGGAAATAGGCGGCTTCCGCCAACTTATATTCCCGGAGCAGATCAGCCACCTCGTCCGGTACTTCAACAATCGTGTCCTGCGTATAAAGCGGGTAATACTCCCGCAGATTGATTTTTTTCATGGGTAATTCCTCCAATTTCGATTTTTTAGTTGACTGGCAAAATCGAAATCAGAGGGTGGGGAGCGGCATCCTGGGACATTGCCCTTACCGGTACCGCAGAATAATATAAAAAGGCGTACCCCTAAAATAGCAGGTACACCTATACAGCCATATTTCAGAAAAACAGAAGGACACTGTTGGAAAATATCTTTTTCTGTCGAAACAAAAAATGCCGTAATCCACAATATATGGACTACGGCAAATAAAACATCACATACAGGACAGCGCTTCCGCCTCCCGGAACCTTTCGACAGCATCCCTATATCCTCCCAAACCAGGAGGAACGATAACTGCGCCTGTTAACAGCCTCCTATCTTATTGGGCGATATTATACAGAACGAACACCAAGCCTTTGCCTCGGTACAGCCTCGCTACAATCATTATGGCCGCAAATTCTCCCATATCCCGACACATTAAAGCAGAAAAAAGTGTGTACCTGAAATCACAGATACACACCCATAACTGTCTGTCTATGTTGTCCCACGGCAGTCACTGTCAAATTTATAACCTACGCCACGTATACTTTTTATATAATCCGGCACCGCATCAGAAATTCTCAATTTCTTTCGCAGATTACTGGCATGGTTGATAATGACCTTCCGGGAATAAAAAGAATCTTCCTCATTCCAGACCAAATCCATAATCATTTCAAATGTAAATACCCGCCCCGGATTGCGTATCAACAGGGCGAGAAGGTCAAACTCTTTTGCAGTTAAATCGATTTTCTGATCTTGCACACAGACTATCCTTTGTTCCAGACAAAAAAACAGATCGCCTTCGTAAATCTTCGTCAAAGGGTATCCCTGATGTTCCGATGAATCATGATTAGGGGTAATGACAACGGGGTTATCAACATCACTTTGTTTATCTCGTTCAAAAATATATTGCGTTAATTCTTTCTTCTGTTTAGATTCAAGAACAGCAAACAATTTTTTACCAATTTGCCGACCACTTTCTGATATATCGAGCATTGCTATTTTTTCCATGTCATCACCTCCTGCGTATTTGTTTATTTTTGTAATAACATATTCTTATTCAAGAACAATAAGATAGTGCTCTCAATATTCTGATATTTTTTGATTGGTAATCGCAAAAATAGCCATAGCATATTTTCACTATAACACCATGCTCTTGCAATTCTTTGATTGCATAAGCGCAGTAATGATTTCTGTACTATTTACGCCGCCATGCCATATTTGCCAGCTAATTAGATATACACTGTTTACCGCTATATTCAATACAAACTATGCTCCGATATAATCAAGAAAACAACAGTAGTGTCATTGCTGAAATCCTTATTTTATCTCGGCTTTTCTGAAAACTAAGTGTGTTGCTGTTAGTGAAATAACAATCACCGCTGCTGCAAACAACGCCGATAATGCAAGTGTTCTGTTATCGCTCGTTTGTGCAAGGCTAAAACAGGTCAGCCGGAAAACGCTCTCGCTGATGAAGTTTCTAAGGATATTGCAGGACACAAAGCTGAACACAACTGTTACAGCTATTCCCGATGTAACTTTTTTGAGGGCAAAGACAATA
>JAAWOG010000048.1 GCA_022799355.1 Lachnospiraceae bacterium
TAAGCGTCTATGAGAATATCGTTTTGCCCATGGAACTGGACGGGAGAAGGGTGGATAAGGCATTTCTGGATCAGATCACAGGGACGCTGGGGCTTGAGAAAAAGCTTGACAATCTGCCGGGACAGCTCTCCGGGGGACAGCAGCAGAGGGTTGCGATTGCACGTGCCCTTGTGACGAAGCCGGCGATTATTCTGGCGGATGAGCCAACCGGAAATTTAGACAGCAGAACAACACAGGAAGTGTTGGGGCTTTTGAAGCTGACCGGTGAGCGGTTCCATCAGACCATTGTGATGATCACCCACAACGAGGCGCTGTCACAGCTTTGTGACAGGGTGATCCGCATGGAGGACGGCAGGATCGTACATGATTACAGGAGGGATGATATCCCTGTGAGGAAAGCACTTTCCGGGGAGGTGGGCATATGAGAAACAATAACGGTGCGTCCATCCGCAGACTGTCCAGGCGGAGCCTGAAAAACAACCGGATGCGTAATATATTTGCGATCCTTGCCATCGCCCTGACATGTATTTTGTTTACGGCGGTTTTTTCCCTGACAGGCGGCGCCATGCAGGCAGCCCAGGAGGATACCATGCGGGAGGTAGGCGGACGCTTTCACGCGGGAATCAAGGCGGCAACAGGGGAACAGTATGAGAAAATATCGGAAGATCCGCTGGTGGTAGAAAGCAGTTATACGATCCTTCTTGGTATGGCGGACAATATCAGAAAGCGTCAGGCGGAGATTCGTTTTACACCGGATGAAGATGTATTGCCGGATATGTTCATCACGCTGGAGGAAGGGCATATGCCCGTGGAGAGCAATGAGATCATTGTGGACACATATATCCTGGACGAACTGGGACTGCCCTATGCGGCAGGAGAGAAAATACCTCTGCGGTTTTCTTTTCTGGGGGAGACGGTGGAGGAGGAGTTTGTGGTGAGCGGCTGGTATGAAGGAGATGCCATATCCCATGCAAGCGAACTTTTCGTGTCGGAGCGTTACTGGATGTCCCTGAAAGGCGCCCGCACCGATGAAGATTTTGCGGAATGGAAAGAAATACATCCGGAGGATTCCGGCGTGGGATTATATTCGGGTAATCTGTTCTTTGAAAATACTTACGATTTGGAGGAAAAGGTTCGGAGCGTCATTCAAAATGCGGGATATGAGCCGGAGAAAGAACTGGCATACGGAGTGAACTGGGCATATATGAGCAGCCGCGCGGAGGGGCTGGATGTTGTCACACTTGCCGTTCTTTTTGGCGCGGTAATCGTGATCCTGCTCACCGGTTATCTGATCATCTACAATATTTTTCAGATATCCGTTGTCAGCGATATCCGGTTTTACGGCCTGCTCAAAACCATCGGGACAACAAAAAAACAGATCCGCAGGTTGATCAGGCGGCAGGCGTTTTTACTTTCCGTTATCGGTATTCCGCTTGGGCTGCTGATCGGGTTTGGCATCGGCAGGGCGGTTCTGCCGTTTATGCTCGGTATAACGGATTACGGTCAGACGGCTGATATTACACTGAAATGTGATCCCCGGATATTGTTGTCCGGCGCAGGATTTTCCGCTCTTACCGTCCTACTTAGCTGCAGGAAGCCGGGGAAGATAGCGGGAAGCGTTTCCCCCATCGAGGCGCTCAGATACGCGGAGACCGGCGGTGGAAGGAAGGCGGCGGTAAAAAGGAAGAAGCGGCGGAGAGAAGCGAAGGGACATTTTGACGCTCTTTCCATGGCTATTGCCAATCTGGGCAGGAACAGGCGCACGACCACCGCTGTCATAGCGGCAATTTCGCTGAGTATTATACTTCTGGCGGTGGTAATGACCGCTGTCGGCAGTTTTGAACTGGACGGCTATATAGATGACCGGATAGCGGGGGATTTTCTGCTGGGGAATACCAATGTGACTTCCGGCATAACAAGAAGCGGTGATCTGGAGATAGCAAAAGAGTTTTTAGCGCTGGCGGATAAGCAGGAGGGCGTTGAAGGAAAAACGGAAATGTGGACGCAGTTTCGCACCTTCCTGCGGGTGGATGATGAGGCGGCGGCAGACTTAAAGAAACTGGACGTGGAGGAGAAGCTTCGGCGGGACAGCTATTCGGCGGCCGAACTGGAAAAGGTACTGCGGGGCGAGAAGGACTTTGAGGGTACGTTTTACGGCTATGGTGAGGAACTGCTCTCAAATCTGGAGGTGCTCGAGGGAACATTGGATATCGACCGGTTTATGACGGGGGATTATGTGCTGCTGACGCCGATATTGGGAAGGGAAAAACTGTTGCCGGAGGAACATGTCTATCATCCGGGAGATATGGTGACGGTCAGGAGTTATACGGAAGATGGAAGCGTTCAGGAGATCAGGGACGCATCGGGTGAGGTAGTGGACGTAATCTATAAGAATCCTGTCGAAAAGGAATATGAAGTGATGGCAATCGTGGAGATTCCCTATGGCATGGATATTCACAGGTATCAAGCAAACGCCTGTGATGTGGTGATGCCGCTGTCGGAATTTGATACGGATGGCGCTTACACGAATCTGTTTGCGGTATCCTATCGGGTGGCGGAGGAAAAACAGAAGGCTTTCGATGCGGCGCTGGCGGCTTATACGGAAGAAAACCCGGAGATGGGTTATGCGAGCAGAGAGTCCCTGCGGAAAGAATTTGACGGCATGGTGAAGATCATTGCGACGATCGGTATCACCCTGTCTGCGGTGATAGCCCTGATCGGCATCCTGAATTTCACCAATGCCATGATCACGGAGGTTATTTCGAGGAAGCGGGAATTTGCCATGCTGCAGAGCATCGGTATGACCGGAAGCCAGCTGCGGAAAACCCTGATTTTTGAGGGTGTCAGCTATATCGCGGCCTCCGGCGCGGTGAGTTTTGTATTGGGGAGTGTCCTCTCATGGATCATCCTGAAAGCGATGAACAATATGATCCTGTTTTTTGAATACCGCTTTCAGATCCTGCCCTTTGTGATCATCATGCCGGTCCTTGTATGTTCATCCGTGCTTGTGCCGGTGCTGGCATGGAGAAGGATCGGGAAAAGGAGTATTGTGGAGAGGCTGCGGGATTCCTGAACCGAGAGTGTAAAGCTCATGATAGTTCATGGATAGTAACAGTTCAGCCTTTCGGCTGAACTGTTACTATGGGCTTTCCATCAGAAAGGATTCCTGAAATGCCCTGATACAGTATTTTTCTTTGGAATTGTCGAGGACGGCATGGAATACGGAATCAAAATACCGTCCCATCTCTTCTTCTAACAGCTCCCGCCACCAGAGGGCCACCTCGGCGGGATCATTTCGGAATACGCCGCATCCATAGGCGCCGAGCACCAGATGTCTTGCTTTCTGCTCTGCAAAGATGCAAAGGGCCAGCTTCATTCTCCGGCGCATCACTCTTTTGGCTTCCCGTATGTCTTCTCTTTTCAGAAGTACCTGTCCCATATTGACGGCGGGCAAGGTCAGCACGGAAGCTTTCACCGGTGTATTTGTCAGTCGGAATCTTTCGTCACGGAAAAATACCACTTCCGGCGAATAAATGGCATAGTCCAGGTACATCATCGACGGATTGGCACGGTTTTCTTTGTAATAGGTTTCGTGTGCCGTCAACGTAGGATAGAGGGTGCCGGATACGGCAAGGCTCTCTTCCTGGGCGTTGGCTCCGTTTAAAAAGCCGCCTCCCGGATTTTTGGCGCTGGCAAAGTTTAATACGCCGATATCGGATTTACCTTCTTTTGCCAGCATACGGATGGCGCCTACCGTGGAGATATTTTCGACTTTGGTATCAGGACCGGCGCATTTTGTGCCTGCATGATATTTTTCAAGAATGTTCTCTCCTTCGGCAGGCGTGATTAAGGTGCTGCATTGGATGGAATGTTCCATGTCATCTTTTAGGATAATCTGCCGCTTCTCTGATGTTTGTATGGTTTTGTTATTGTCCGCCGGTTCATAATATCCCCGGCTTAATATGTCTAATGTTTCCCGGGCCATTGCTTTTCTGTCCATAGTTATCCTCATTTCTGCGCTGCGTTTTCCGATATGTTTTTATTATAGAAGATATCCTGAAAAGTGTAAAGAGCGGAAGAATAAGCGGCATAATGGCATGTGAACGGCGGCAAAAAATGCGCTATGAAATCATAAAAAGGCATGTTATAATGAGGATTATAAAAGACATGACAGCATGCGGCAGCATGGAGGGAGAAGGAGAGGGGATAAGTGATGGACAAAAGTAAGGAAATCAGGAAACTTTGTGAAGAAAAGCAGATCCGTATGATCGACTTTAAGATGACGGATATCGATGGGCGCTGGCGTCATATTACGATACCGGTGGAGCGGTTTGACGAGAATACTTTCCGGTACGGCATCGGTTTTGACGGCTCTAACTACGGGTATGCGCCGATCGAGAAGAGCGATATGGTATTTCTGCCGGATGCGGATACGGCTTATGTAGATCCTTTTGCGGAGGTGCCTACGCTTACGATGTGCGGAAATGTCTGTGTGATCGGGAAGGAGGAGAACAGGCCTTTTGATCAGTATCCGAAAAATGTTTCCCTGCGGGCGGTGGAGTACATGAAGGAGAGCGGTATTGCGGATTCCATGATCATCGGACCGGAGTTTGAGTTTTATCTGTTTGATTCGGCGCGCTATGAAGTATCGCCGCGGCAGTGCGGTTACCGGATTGATACGAAGCAGGCGGCGTGGAACAGGAGCCTTGACAATCCGGGCAACAACGGATTTGAGGTGCCCAGTCAGGGCGGCTATCATGTGGCGGCGCCCCAGGATGTGGGATATGATTTGCGGAGCCGCATCTGTATGGAGATGGAGGACTGGGGGATTCAGGTAAAATATCATCATCACGAAGTGGGCGGACCGGGCCAGATGGAGATCGAAGTGGAACTGGCGGACATGCCCGAGATGGCTGACAATACGATGATCATCAAATATATTATCAAGAATATGGCGGCGAAGGAAGGAAAGACCGCGACATTTCTGCCAAAGCCCATCTATCAGGAGGCGGGAAGCGGCATGCATGTCCATATGCTGTTAAAAAAGGACGGAAAACCGTTGTTTTATGATGAGAACGGCTATTCCGGCTTAAGCCAAACGGCGCACTATTTTATCGGCGGACTGCTGACGCATATCGCATCGCTGTGTGCTTTCACGAATCCTTCCACCAACTCCTTTAAGCGGCTGGTGCCGGGGTATGAGGCGCCTGTGACCATCGGTTATGCCACATCCAACAGGAGTGCGGTGATCCGTATTCCGGCTTATGCGAAATCCCCGGAGACAAAGCGGTTTGAGCTGCGCAACCCGGATGCCACGGCAAATCCCTACTATGCTTATGCGGCGATCCTGATGGCCGGTCTGGACGGCATCGAGAGAAAGATCGATCCCGCTGCCATGGGCTGGGGGCCTTATGACTTTAATCTATATACGTTATCCGCCGAGGAGCAGAAGAACATAAAAGGGCTGCCGAAGAGCCTGGAAGAGGCGCTGGATGCGCTGGAGGCGGACCATGCTTATCTGACGAAGGGCGGTGTGTTCCCGGAGAGGCTGATCGATGTCTGGGTGGCAAGAAAGCGTGCGGAGGCAAAGAAGGCGGGGGAGATTCCGACGCCTGCGGAGTTTGCGATGTATTATGATCTGTAAAGAACAGACGGTTACGGTTACAAAGAGAAAACGGTATGCTGCGGATAAAGCAGCGGAGTACCGAAAGGGAACAGGGCTTTTCAACATGGAGAAAAATAAGACATGGATGATTTCAGAAAAAAGACGATACTGGTGTGCGCGGCTATAGCTGCTTTTATGGTCGCCTTTTTATTTTATGTGTGGTTTCAGCCGGAAGCATTCCGGAATGCAGAGACAGAGCCTGTGGGAATGGATGAGATTGAGGCGGATCCAACAAAGTCCTATGCCGGAAGGACCGCAGGGGAGGATATCCCTCTGATTGCTTCCGCCGCCGCGTTTGAGGAACTCTGGGAAGGCGATTATGTGACTGTCTCCCCGAAGAGCGTTGTGAGAACCGGGATATACGGCAGGAAACCCTGGGTGAAAGCGAGTAACTACTCAGGCAGGAGAAGAAGGAAGCGGGAAATAATAGATGACATGTCCGGTCTGCTGGCATACGGTGCGGAGGATTACAGGGAATACTGTCTGATCGAACTGGAGGACTCCTCTTATATCCTGGCACAGCTCACGGTCCCCCATCAGAGGGCGATAGCGAAGGGGGATACGGCAGTTATGACGATCGGAGAGAAAAAGACAAGCGGCAGGGCGTCAGCCGCGTTGGAGGAGATATGCGGCGAATATGATGCGGAAAGCGGCTGTTTGCTCTATATGGTGGACGATGAGTGGGATGAGAGCCATAGTTTCACGTTGTTTATCGTGCGGTATGGAGCGGCGGCGGTGGTATTTTTTATCGTGGCGATACCGCTGTTTATGGCGGCATCGAAAATATTCCGGATTCCTATTTAAATAAATATTTTGTAAGCAGGAAGCAGGCGGTGTAACAGTTCAGCCTTTCGGCAGCTACTCATAAAACAGTATCAACCAACAAACTGAAATAGGGTAGCTGCCATACAGGGTTCAAAGTTGCTTTTTGTTGAAAAGCCGAATAGCAATCAGCAATCCGAAAATGGATAAAATGATTGAAATGAAAGCTGGTATTACAAATTCTGCCGGAACAGCTTCGCCGGAAATCAAATCTACATTTTTTGAGGTTAAAATGAACGGATTGAATTTCGCAATCGGTTTTATCATTCCGAGCAAGGATATTATGGCGACAATACCGCCCGTAAAGAGTATGCTTGTGAAAGTCTGTTTGAATATCACACACCCAATCATTAGAATACTCAAATACAGAAAACCGACTATCCAAAGTGAGCCTGCGGCTAAAACAACATTTGAAAGGTTGTTATCATTCCATAAAAGGGCTGTGTAACCATATGTCGCAGCATATCCAATCCAATAACTGATTGTCATAAGTGTGGCGGCTGCTGTATATTTTGCAAGGATAACAGCTTTACGGGACAGCCCCTTTGTAACCATTAAAACTAAGGTTCCTTTGGAATATTCATTCGACAGACAGCTTCCAAACAAAATGATAAATGCGCTGAACCCAACGCCAGAAATGTTCTTGTAAAATTGTTTCCATGCGTCCAAAGCGACCGGTTCAGAGGTCATTTCCATATCTGCGGCTAAAGCTGATAGAATTTCCGGCGTAAATTTTGCAAGAAATGCGCTCATAATGCCGAAAATCAAAAAGACCGCAAACAAGATAATAAAACGATAATTCTTCATATTTTCCGTAAATTCTTTTTTCATAAAAGCAATATATCCATTCATTTCACTACCTCCAAAAACAGACTTTCAAGGGACGGCTCCATAAGTTCTATTTTTACGGGACAAATCCCTGTTTCCGCAAGGACGCGAAACAAGGATTTTTGCACATTTACCATATCGCGGCTATGTAAAATAAGTTCCTTGCTATTTTCTTCAGAATGAAGTAACAATGGCTCTATGGATTTTTGTTTCTTGAAAAGCTGTAAATCTTTATCTGCCGAAAATTCCAAAAGCAAGCTGTCGTGACCATGCAAAGCCTTAATCTCTGCAAGTGTTCCGGTGACAGAGATTTTTCCCTCATTCAAAAAGGCGGCATGGTCGCAAATACGTTCTACATCAGAAAGGATATGAGTGGAAAATAGCACCGTCGTCGTTCCGCTGATTTTATAGAGAATATCCAAAATCTCTTTTCTTCCTACGGGATCAAGCGCACTTGTCGGTTCATCACAAATCAGTAATTTCGGCTGTGTGAGCAATGCCTGTGCAATTCCCAATCGTTGCTTCATACCGCGAGAAAATCCGCCGATTTGCTTTGTTGCATTGTTTAGACCGACAAGGAAGAGAAGTTCTTCACTTCTTTTTGATATTTCGGCTTTTGATAGACTAATGACTTCTCCGCATAGCTTTAGATACTGTATCGGCGTCATATAGTTGTAAAATTCCGGAACGTCCGGCAAATATCCAATATATTGATTTGTCCTTGTCTGCCCAAAGCAAACCGGCTCATTGCAAACATAGATTTTTCCGTTGTCGGGTTGTAATAGTCCCAATACCATTTTCATGGTCGTTGTTTTGCCAGCTCCATTTTTCCCTATGAAACCAAAGACACTTCCCTCTGGTATGGACAGATTAAGAGTGTCAATGATTTTATGTTTTCCAAAACTTTTAGATAAATTTTGTATTGTGAGGACGTTCATTCGTTCTCCCCCTTTCCAAAGACAAAATAAACAATCGGTCCAAAGAGCAAGAGGACGACAACAATTACAAGCCACATGGCTCTGTTTCCAAAGCGATAGCGTGGGTGTTGCAGAATGTGTCTTACCGCCGCCACTGCAAGAGCGATGTCTACCAACAGGACGGGAGCCAGCAAAGGCAGAATGTCAAATAAAGTGTTCAATGTTTTACCTCCTATATTTTATTATTTTAATAATATTATCATAATGAGAATATAAAGTCAATAGAAACCGCCCCACTGATTTGGGACGGTCATTTTATTTGTCCGTATTTTCTGCCGGAGATACGATTACACCTATCGTCCGTAATTTACGTTCTGAATTAGGTTTATTGTTTTTTACTGTGTTGATTATTTGAGAAATGCTTGTTACAAGAGAAGTCAATTCATCATCAGAGAGATATAGTGGGGAAAGAGAAAATCCCGTCATATCTTTTTGGATATTGATATTTGGAGATTGACAATATTCTTGAAACTGTTTTGCAAATCCAAAGATATACTGCATGAAATACTGCATATAAAGTTCGCCGGAATTTTCCTCAACCATATTTTTCATATTGCTGTTGATGTCGTATGCCAGTGCGTATGTTTTTTCTACTGTGCCGCGTACCTGTGTTTCTTCTACCACTTGTAAAATGCCGTCACTCAACATTTTTTTGATGTGCCGGTATAGGGTGGCTTGAGGAATATCGTTATAAGTATCGGCTAAATGTTTCGCTGTTGTTTTCCCTTTTGAATATATTTCAAGAAGCAATTTACATTTTACCGGATTTGTAATGCAATCCATAAGTTTATCGGTCATCTTTCGCCCTCCTACTTTGATATATGAAAATATTATCATTTTGATACTAAAAAGTCAATCGACACTATGAACATACCGCAATTAAATATTTGAAACATTTTTTCGGTATATGTTTGGCATTTCCGGCGTGTTCTCCGTAGTAGGGAATGAGAAAAATTTTTTCCTGAATTTTTCTAAAATCTTTGGCAAAACCGCTATGTCCGGTGTTGTAGGTAGTGAAAGAAAAACTATCACAAAGCAGGCAGAAATGCCGCTTGCAAATCTCTTGTTAGCGAAAGGGGGCTGCTCATGGAAAACAGGAAACGAAACGTACAAATCATGATCCGGGTAACAGAGGAAGAACGGGCGTT
This sequence comes from Lachnospiraceae bacterium, assembly GCA_022799355.1. GTDB lineage: Bacteria > Bacillota > Clostridia > Lachnospirales > Lachnospiraceae > 1XD8-76. The sequence goes on from JAAWOG010000048.1 coordinate 9,441, forward strand.
AATTGAGGAAAAAATGCGGTAAATACCAACACTCAATCTCTCCGCTTATGCTCTAAAAATACTCATTGACAGGTATATCATCACGTTTGATTTACAAGAGTCAAAGGGCATACGGCACAGCTTCAAAAAATCGGCGCGAACGTCAATCAGATTGCAAAGCGTATCAACGAAACAGGACGGATTTACGCCGAAGACATAGACGATCAAAAATTTTAGCGGTTTCTTCTGACATACGCCGAGTAGCGGTAAGGCTCATGGACAGTACATTTCCGTCTTTATCCGGACGCAGAGGTTTCTCCGACTCAGTCATCAGCGTCATTCCATCGGGGATAGCTTTTGCACAATTAAAGCTATGCCCCTTTGCCCAGTAAAATGTGTCTGTCTTCTTTACAACAATCCCCTCCGGAGTTAGTGCGCCGTATTCACGGCCCAATTCCCGCATACAGTAGTCAAGCGGATATTTACCCTTTGTCCGGGCGGTTACGGGGCGCCGCAGATTGCCCGTATTCTGAAAGAGGATAAAGTCATAACGCCGACACATGGGCGCGGGTGCAGGAATTACGGAAGAACAAACGCCGCCCGACGAGAACAGACTTGACCTGCCGCCCTGATTTGGAAAAAGAAAGATTGTCATATCGGATCAGGTACTGACTTCAGCAGGTGATACTTCCCTTATTCATCACCCAGCGGAAAATGCTGTCGAAGTCCTGATGGTTGTGGAAGATCAGTTCAATCTCGCTGATCTTTCCATTGATCAGAGAGAGCGGAAGGAGATTCTCCTGAATACCCTGTTTTGTCAGGGGAGTCCGGGAACCGTTTCGTCCATCTACAAATTCCACTTCTCCCTGGCAGGATGCCAGTTTCTTAAAAAAATTGCAGGTGTTATTGATGTTATAGATCTTCATAGTAAGTACCTCCTCTCTACAGGTAAAAATGTGTTTATATATTGTGGCAATGAATATTTTGTCTGTTGTCGGATGCTCTGCCCGAGGTTTCACAGTTTAAGTTTTCCGGTGGCATTCCTGTTTTGTCTATGATATGATTATATGGAAAATGAGGCGGAAAAGAAACGAATATATGGACTGAAAATATAACAATACGGACAATACCGGAAGAGGGATGGCGATATAATGCTATATGAGATGAGGCTGAATGAAAATCTGGAGGAGGATGTGGAGCGCCCGGTGGAGGGGTTTGCACATATGTCCTGCTGTGAGGAGATGGAACTGCGCCCCGGCGGGTTTGCGCCCTGGCACTGGCACGAGGACGTGGAATTTCTCTGGGTGATGCAGGGCGGCGTGCGGCTGGATACGACCAGCCATTCCTATATGCTGCATACGGGGGAGGGCGCCTTTATTAATTCCAATATGCTGCATTATAAGGAATCTTTGCCGGGGGCGCCGCCTATCGTTCTGAACCAGCTTTTCGATGTACGGCTGCTGAGCGGCGGTTTTAAGAATGTGTTTGAACAAAAATATATTACGCCGGTTATTGAGTGCAGGGAGCTGGAAGCGCTGGTCTTTCGTCCTCAGGTGGCAAACCAGCGGCAGATCATCGAGCTGTTCCGCCATTCTTATGACGCGGCGGAGCAGAGAGAATATGGCTATGAATTTGCGGTGCGCAATGACCTGTCCTCCATATGGTGTCTGTTATGCAAAGAGGCGGCGTCTGTGGTGCAGGCAAAAAGGGCGGTGAGTTCCCAGGGGGAAGAGAGGATCAAAAAGATGATGCTCCATATCAGGGATCATTACGGTGAGAAGATAACGCTGGGACAGATCGCGGCATCGGCGAATATCAGTGAGAGAGAATGTCTGCGATGCTTTCAGGAGATGCTGAATACAACCCCCTTTACCTATCTGATGGATTACCGCGTCAGACGGGCGGCGAGCCTGCTGCGTCAGACGGATCGGACGATCACGGATATTGCTTATGCCTGCGGATTTTTCGGGACCAGTTATTTCGGAAAGATATTTAAAAAGAGTATGCAGTGTACACCGGGGCAGTACAGGAGAGTGTACCGGGATGAGGGGATATGATTATGACACGCATGTCAGGCTGTTTATGCCTGTACCGGAATATCGGCGACAGGTGAAGGGCGCCCGGCCGGGAAGGCATGGTTTGGGAATTGTCAATATCGGAAGGGTGTGGTATGATTGTAGCAGTCCGGATGGCAGGGCTGATTGTTATATATGATTCGGTTATGGATGGCAGGTCTGATTGTTATATATGATTCGGTTATGGATGGCAGGGCTGATTGCCGTATATGATTCGGCTATGGATGGCAGGAGGGATTGTGTAATGGATATGGCTGTCAATATGGAAAGCGTGGAGCTGGGAAGTACGGATAACCATCTGGTGTTTCAGGGATATGTTCCTTCACTCAATAATTTTTACAGGTACAGATTTGATTTCATCGGTACGGATTTAACATCGACGTCCGGGATGACGGATAAGCAGTTAAAGAGGCTGAAGGAAGAACTGAACCGGGATTATGGATATGCGCCGTATGATGAGAGGGAGGCGCAAAGGATATTGGGGGACGGGAAACAGTATAGGATACGTATGTAGGGGTAAAAAGCAAAATAGAAATATATAAAAGTAAATACAAAAATATAAATTATAAATACAAAAATATAAAAGCAATTAAGAATCATGGAGGGATAAGCAATGGATGTAAAAGGACAGATCAACAAAATCGTAGAGGAGATTTCAAAGAATCCCAATATCAAGGAGGAGTTTGAAAAAGAGCCTGTGAAGGTAATAGAAAAAGTGATTGGTATTGATTTGCCGGATGATGTTGTAATGAAGATTATTGATGGGGTAAAGGCAAAGATAACCATCGATGGAGTGTCTAAAGCTGCGGATGCTTTAAAAGGGATGTTCCGGTAAATACCGTATGGCAATAAAAAACTGAAAGCTTTGTGAAGTCGAAGCTTTCAGTTATATTTTGTAAGAGCTGCTAACCAGAATCGAACTGGTGACCTCAACACTACCAATGTTGCGCACTACCGACTGTGCTATAGCAGCCTATCGGCTATCAGGTTTATCATTTTACATATTCCCGATTGCCGAGATTTATTGTATCAAATCATGCGAAGTCTGTCAACGGATTTTTGAAGATATTATGCTGTTTGATGTGATGGTATTGGATATTTTGTTGCGGATGAGAATAATAATGGAGGAAAACATGAAAAAAACATTGATCGTAGTGGATATGCAGAACGATTTTATTGATGGTTCTCTGGGGACGAAGGAGGCACAGGCTATTGTTGACAATGTAAAAAGGAAGATTGAGGAGTATCAGGCGCGGGGAGATGAGATTATTTTTACAAGAGATACTCATCAGGAAGACTATTTGGATACGCCGGAAGGGAAAAAGCTGCCTGTGAAACATTGCATTTACGGAACAAAAGGCTGGGAGATTGCAGAGGGGCTTGCAGTGGAAGGGGGCATTTATATTGATAAACCCACCTTCGGCTGGGTACATTGGGATGAGAGAAGTTTTGGAGAGATAGAGCTGGTCGGGCTTTGCACGGATATTTGTGTGGTTTCCAATGCGCTGATCTTAAAGGCGATGTTTCCGGAAGTGGAGATTACGGTTGATGCATCCTGCTGTGCGGGCGTGACGCCTGAGACACATAGGGCAGCGCTTGAGACGATGAAGATGTGTCAGATTCGGGTGGTTGGAGCGTAAATAATATTTTCGACATATGGAGAATGATATGTTATTGACATATAGAGTTTTGCGTGCGGAGGAAATTTGCCGGGAGCTGTTCAAGGACTTTGTACGACATCAAATAGTTACAAAATGTTGGCGTAAAGAAAATGGCAAATGGATCATCAAAGACGCCCCTTTTGTTGATGATTGGACAGAAAAGGAGTATCAAATTTTAATTTCCTGCCTGCACAATACAATTTTTACCAATGGCTTGGTGTATGCTGCTTTTTACGATGGGAAATTAAAAGGCTTTGTTTCGGTGGAAGCGGAAATATCTGGCGGCGAACAGGGATATTGTGATTTGTCCGCTATCCATGTATCAGAGGATATGAGAAATAAGGGAATCGGCAAAACGCTTTTTCTCGAGGCGAAGAGATGGGCAAAACAAAAAGGGGCTAAAAAACTCTATATATCTGCGCACTCGGCCGTTGAGAGCCAGGCCTTTTATAAATCAATGGGTTGCGTTGAGGCGGAAGTTTATAATCAGAAACATGTTGAAGATGAACCATATGATTGTCAGTTAGAATGTAGTCTTTAGGCGGCAGGAAGCCGGAAGCTTTCCGGTAGATACCTGCGGATAAAATTCCGCCGATGCTTATGGAAGCGGTCCATATTTTATTCTTATGAGTGACGGAAGCGTAAGACGGATTAATCCATCCAATTCCGCCGTTTCCTCCGAAATTGGCAGAAGAAAGACCGAAAACATATCCGGCGCCGCTTTGTCCTCCCCGGTTCCGTTTGATTTTGCGTTTATATTGAGAAAATATAAGTGTGTGTCCATTTTTTGTCATAGTAAAAGAATGGGGGTATTTGGGGTGGATTTGTCTGAATGAATAAGATTGATCGAATTATCGGGGGGGAGGTATTGGGACTTAACTATATAGTGATATCGGATATAAAAAACTACAGTTTGGTCAATATATGTTTAATTCATATGCACCTGGCGAATACGAAATAGAAATACCATATCCACATCCATTTAACACAATGCCAGTTATTGTAATTAGTTTAGGGATACCACATAAAAATTTTGAAGGTTACGGTATGACACACCTCTCTATATGCAACGAAAAAAACACCAAAAATAAATTTGTTGTTTATTTGAAAACGGAATATATTAGTGGCTGCACATATTCCATAAACTGGGTTGCTATGACATAAAAACTATGCTACACAAATCGCTATAGGTTTTTGGAGCGATAAGATTGCAATTCGGCGACAAACAGTCAAATAACTGGTACTACAAATTGGACAGCGTGGAGATATTTAACTTTTTCCTAATATTACACAAAGCGGATGGTATTATGGGCATATAGTATATGTGATTAGCTAATATCGCGATACAATATAGCCAAATTTAAATTAATTGCTGAATGCAAATCAGATTCTCTGGTTACTGCATACCTGAATATTTTACGCCCACTCTCTATATAGTAGCACCAACACATCTGCACTGGATTTTCGATGTACGAAATATAAGGAACTTCATATATAGATTTTTTTCCGGACATACGCTTGTTATATAAATCAGTGATATCGACATCTATTAATGTGTTAAGCTTATCAGGGCGTACTTGTTGCCCAACCAATAATGTTTTGAAATCTATCTCACTATTTAATTGAGCCAACGCTGTCATGTCAGCAGCATATCCGGTTTCCGTAATATTCAAATCCGTCGTTATCCCTTTTATAGCGCCAAGCTTCGTCTCGGCACTTTCGCCATCGTCAAATTCAACATCCGATGCTTTTGACCAGAAAGATATTTTCTGCCATAATTTGTTTGTAACATCGATACATTTTCTGAAACTTCTTCCGGTTACGATTTGTTCGTTAAGTGGCATGTGATTCTCCTTTCATTAAAAAAGCCGCCTGAAAAGACGGCAGTGAGTATAGTATTTTTTAGTTTTTTTAAATCCAGATCGTATGATCTGTAAACACAGGTGGTTCTGTTTCATCCGGCTTCATTTCCGTGTCATTTATAAATACATGCAGATTTTCCGATGAAGCCTGATCCTCATATACATATATTGTATTGACATCCATACATTCGCTGCTATCAGGCGAAAACAGTTTGATCAGGTTCAGATCTTCTTCCTCATTTATATCAGAGAAAATAAGTATTCCATATCCCTTTTTATCATAGTAAAAGAAAGGATTTAATTTGGATGGTTTCTTTAACAGATATTCCTGCAGGTTACGGATACGGTTTTCTATCAGATTTAAGTAAGCAGGAAATAGTCCGTAAATATTTTTGTGCTGATCAATATAGGCATTGGCATCGTTATATCTGCCTTTGGAGATCAGTTTATGATAGTGATCAACAAATTCTATTACATTCAGATCGTTATCCTGAAAAAATATTCTTTCATCGATCTTTTCAGGATAGCGGGATGTTGGATTACAAAGCATTATGTATTACCTCCGATCCAGATATCGCCTTCCAGACAGTCAACATCGTCTTCCGATTCATCGAAGTGTACTACCTGTTGTCTTTGGCGTGCGTAGATTTGGGTATTGTATATTTCTTCATCCCATGTATTAAAAGTGATGGCATCAACAACATAAGGAAGAAGCGCTTCCTGATTTTCGTATGCGATATCGGCAGCCTGTTCACACATACCCTGCAGCCTGAGGGAATGGATTTGGTTTATTACAGGAGCAATGTCGTCATCTATGTTTTTAAAATGATGCGGTGTTATTTTGTGAGATGGGAAATTGCTGAATTCGTGTTCAAATTGTGACATAAAGCCTCCTTTCTAAAAAGCAGCGGACGCAAGCTGTTCATGCGTATATCTGCCAAGTTCTTCATGGGTATATCCCGATATCACCCTATGGCTTCCGGCATCCATGTTCTTCTTTCCATACAGCGGATAAAAACGATACATGGTGATTGTCGTCGTATATCCGGAAAAGTCATGGGAGACGGAGGAGATAATATACTGGTGTTCTCTGTCCGAGTCGCTTCGCCGGTAAGAGATTTTTTTGTTGACATCCAGAAAGGGCAGCAGGACGGTAGTGATTGTGATGTGGTCCGTCAGCCTGCAATTTTTCCGGTTTTCCAGTTTTGCCCGATCGAGCGCAAGGTCGTCGGAGGTGATGTTTTCATACTCGCCGCCTGTTTTTACGTCGAGGATCTCGCCGAGTTTCTGGACGGTAAAGGGGGAGTCAGGTATGATTGTCAGTTCCACATGTTCACATTGGTAGAACTTTTTAAAATATTCCGGAGAATAGCGCTCATATTCGGTGCCGTCGCCGCAGACGGCTTTTTCCGTGCTTTTGCTGCCGTCTGTGAGGACATTGAGGGCGTGGACCTGCCATTGCCCGAGAAGACAGGCTTTTATGACGTCCTGTTTATCGATGCGTCTTTTTCTGATTTTGAATGCGTAGATATTGTCCGCCTTTAATCTGCCGGCGGAGAGCGGCTTATCGCTCCCCTCATCGCAGATGGCGATGGCGCCGAGGTTGTTGATATTGATCCGCGGGGCGTTTTGATTTGCTTCGGGAATTTTCAGAGCGACGATATCGCCGTTTCGGTAGGCAGTGTCATACCCGTTTATTGCCGCCGTATAGATATTTCCGGTGCAGGCGCAGTTTTCGCTGTAAAAATCGGTTTCTATCATCTGTCCACGAACTTCGCAGATGTTCTTTACGTCAGTCATATCCACGGATGTGTTTTCTGAGATCAGGACACGTTGTATAAAGGTGTTGTCGAGAAAGATGCCGTCCTCATAACAGGATGGGATCATCTGACAGACGAAAGTGTTGTGCTCCATGTCAAAAAACATTTCATAGCCGGGATAGAGGTCGCGGAATGTGGTAAGGACAGAGAGTATGCTGCATCCGGCGGAAAATTCTTGGTCGAAGGGGATGGTATTCCATGTATCCGGATTTTCCTCCCGGTATTTTTGCCAGTCATCATTGTGTTCGGGCATGGCGTATGGTTCGCCGATATCGTCTATTTTGTGATTTGTGATGCCGGCAAGATGTTCCAGCGTCTCGATCACTGCGCTTCGGATCGTATTGTGCCTGATGATTTCACCGGTCTCCGGGTTTTGTTCACAGGCGGGATAGGAAAGAAGCAATGCTCCGAGCTGGCCGTTTTTGGTGCCGTCCAGTTTTTTCATAAAGTCGGAGCAGTTGATCGTGAGCTGGTTTGCGGCGGCGTCATAGGTGCCTGCCGTATCGGTATAAACATAGTGTCCGAGTGGGTAATACCTGTACTGTCTGTCTCCTGCATTGTATAAGCCGATGGACAGTCTGATATCTTTGTTGAGCCACAGCAGGCTGTTCTCGGTCAGTTTCATCTGTTCTTTCCATGTGGGCTGCGCAATAAAGGAGGCGGTGCGTCTTACGTCCGCATCGCCGCTGATGGTCATATTGCCGCTTAATACAGCGCAGTTTAGGGTGCTGATTACTTTTTGTCCTGCGTCTAATACTTCAATATTCAGTTGTAAGCCGGGATCTGCCGAGTGCCGCAGAACGGTCAGCAGATCCTCCTGTGTGATTTGGTCAGCCATTATTTGTTCCACCATTCCGGTCCGATTTCCGAGAAGCCGAGATAGTATAAATCTTCCTCAGAATCAACGCTTCCTATCTCAACCCAGGACCAAGTTGTTTCGCGGTTATTATATTTTTGGTTTGCGGTATCCGCCGGATTGGGCGTAACCTGGACAAGCCAGAGCCTTCCGTCCGGCAGTTTGAGGATTTTCGGTATGCTGTCGCATAGAAAGTCCATGAAATCCCGCTGATATGTTATACGTTTGTAATCATGGGCGTTGTCGTACGCCAGGGTACAGCTTTCCTCATCGTCAAGAGGGATGAAGGAGCCCTTACAGTTTCCGGTGTCATAATTGGCGATCGTATTGCGTACAAAGACAGGATATCTGCCATGCAGCAATTCGACGTTGGCCGAGGGGATATTGCGTGTGGTGTCACAGAAGCCGTCCGTGATTTTTGTCCCCCAGACAGTATTTCCTTCTATTAAAAACATGTTGTCAAAGGAGGATACTGTTTTTGTTATGGCATAATTGCCTTCGAGTCCGTAGAGTACGGGAAGGAGGGCATATTCTACCGATTGTCCGGAGGCGACAAAATAATCCGGATAATTGATCACAAAATCTTCTGTGGATTCCACTTCTTTTATCGCGATCGTTTTCCACTGGAAATTGCCTTCGGTTCTGCTCTTCAGGATAAGATGAGAGGTATTTTCCAGATTCCAGTCCACATTTCCGGCGTTTGTACTGCCGTTGAACTTTGCCCAGAGGATCGTGTCAAAATCCCATTCTTCGGGACAGGCGTTTGTCAGTTCAAAATCGGTTGCTTTTGTGATATACAGATCGTCGTATATCCCGTTCTTCAGTTCCACATAATTGATATTTTTTATATTGGTCGGTGTAAGGGCACATGCCAGTGCACCGCCGACAGAATGTATTCCGCAGATAAACATGTATTTTATTCACCTCCCAGCCATAGATCGTTTAGCATGATGTTCAGCGGCTCCGCATGTTCCGGAAATACATGGTATTCTTCTTTGCGGACGATGTGGGTATCTCCCATGGTGTTGATCCAGGTGTCATTGTTCCGTATCAGGTTTTTGTCAGGGCGCTCGATTCCGTACCACATATCCCCTTCGGTGGAAAAGCCGGGTTCGATGAACACTTTAAGCTGATATACATTTTGCTTTCGGCGGACACAGATAGTGACCATATCCTCATTTTCAAAAACCAGGGGTTCCGAGTACAGCAGGTAAGAGCCGGCACCGTTTGGCACAAGCAATCTGAAACGAAGCTGTCCGTTGTGATAAATGCGGGAACTTAAGGTAAGCCCCAGGCTGTTGTTGCTCATTTTAAAAATATCCGCGTTCTGCCAGAGGTGGATGCCGCGGATCAGCACGGTAAAATCGTCCCTGATCAGGAAGCCCTTGTCATAGTACAGGGTTTTATCCCTCAGATCGATCATGCCATCCGTATAGGTGAAGGAATCAGTGCCGTTGTATTGAATGATGACTAAATTGGAGGCAACCTGAATGCATCCCTGTGACGGGATGGGGGTGGCATACACGCGGGCATACTGGTTGGGGTTCTCGAATCTGACAGTGATCTCAATATACCCGGTATCGAGCTCCATGCCGTTGACGGTGACGCCCATACATCTTATATAGTAGACGGTATTGTTGTCCAGTCCTTTGTAGTTGTAGCGGATATCGTCATCGGTCAGTTCGCCGCTTTGAAACAGTTTCTTTTTTGAGGCGTCATACAGATAAAAAATATATTTGCCGATATCTTCCCAGTCAGGGGAGTAGTAATGAATGGACGCCGCAAAGGACGCGTTTTCAACGAGTGAATTTTCCGGTATGTTTTCAAAATAGAAATCGGGTGTTTCAAAGGTGTAAAACAGGACTTTATCGGACAGGGCGGAAGGGGCGCTCCTGGCGTCGTAGGTCTGTGCCTGCATAATATATTTTTTGCCGTTTGCAAGTGTGTTTGCAGGTATGGTGTGCTTCAGCAGGTAGGTAGAGACGGTATCGTCAAATACGGTGCGGTTTGTATCGTAGTCGTAGATGATGATCCTGTTTGCCGTCGCGCGGTTACCGTCCCAGGAGAGGGATACTTCATATTCTTTATTCGCGTCAAAGGGTTTTATTTTTGAAATAATCGGACGTGCCATTTTATTATCACCTTCTTTCTTTATATTCTTTTCATACAATACCGCTGATATGGAGATCATTCAGCCTGCCGCAGGGCATGGTAGCCCATACGAACTGCCCGGGGGCAAGCGTTACGCCGGGGACGGCGCACTTTACGGTGCGCTCGCTGCCGGCTTCGTCCGTGATGACATAGCCCTTCGGGGTGGCTTTTCTGACCGCGGTCTTAAAGGTGCGGTCCGCCCTGTAGCTGGCTAATTTTCTGTCGATCATGATCTGGATGGATTTTAATATTTCTGTTTTGTAATTCATTTTTTTAACCTTTCCGTTTTGTATCCGGTGTAATGATTTTGAGCAGCGGTTTGGCATCACCTGCCGATATTATGCTGCATTGCGTCGAGGTGCAGACCGTTAAACAGGTGATTTACCTCCACCCCTATCTGTCTGGCGACTTCCTGGCTGGTGACGCCCGGGCAGGTAATATTGATATCGCCGATGGTGATGCCGGGGCGGGACATGTTGTTTTGGATGTTGCTGATATGATCAATCCGGTTTGTCAGCGTTTCCATCTGCCGCTGATGCTCGAACACGGCACTGCTGATGGGCTGTGCGCTGTCCGGCGGCCATATGGCGAGGAAATCCTTCGCCTTCCGAACCAGTTCCCATGCCCGGTCACCGGGTTCTATCGGGAAACTTTTTGGCTCATCCGGCGCGGCTTTGCTGGGCTGTATTTTCGCGGCGGGGGCGGAGCCGGATATCCGTTCTTTTTCCCGCAGCAGTTTTTCTGTCTGTCCTTCATTGTAGATGACGGTACCTTTTGGCAGGTCCGCCAGGGTTGGTTTGGTGTAGAGCTTATGGCGCCCGTCCGGGAATACTGCCATTTCCGGCTGGCTGTATTCGGAGAGCAGGGCGTTTTTCTCCGGGGCGGCGAGCCCTTTTGTGCCGGCGTAGAAGGAACTGCCGGTTTCTTCATGGCTGTGTCCGATGGGGCTGTAGGGCGGGGGCGCCGGGTGGCTGCCGCTGCCTCCCTGTGCCATCTCCAGCATGTTGATGGCTTCGATTGCCGCGATGCAGGAGTTTACGACCGCCTCCGCCATGGATTCGATGCATCCGACGATGGAGATGGCTGTCTCATGGATGGAATCTTTCGCGTCCGTAAAGGATGCGGACCAGCTGTCTTCTTCGCCGTTTAACGCCTCTTCGATCAGCACGCCGCCTTCCCGGATGGCGCCGACGATGGTGCCGGAGCCGCCTGTGCTGTCCGGTTTTGGGGTATCGGCGCTTTTCTCCGTTGTCCCGCCTGCGCCCGTTTTTCCCGCCTGGGGTTTCTCCGTGCCGACGCCGATGAGGGCGGATAAGTCCGCATGGAAGGCAGTGAAGGTTTCCAGGCATTCTTTGAGTTTCGCCTGCATGTTCAGACGGCAGGTATCCAGCGCGGTGAGGACGGGGGAGAAGAGGGAGGTGTATTTCGTGTCGTTTGGGAGCCCGCCTGCCAACGGATCGCCGTTTCCGCCGCCCTGTCCGAAGGCTTCCGCGAGGGAGTTTTCCCAGATATGAGGAATGCTGTCACAGATCTCTCCGTAGCGTTCCATGAAGCCGTTTAACGCGCTCAGGATGCCGCCTTCCTCAGAAAAAGCGGACATAAAGTTTTCCGTATTGAGCGCCGGCAGTTGATAGTTGGATACTTCGTTTGACAGGCTGCTTAGCGCTGCCGTCACGCCCTGTACTTTTATTGCTGTGTTTTCTGATGACTGTGCCGTATTGTCAAGGGCCGTATTGAAACCGGATGTATCGACGGTTCCCATGATGTTTGTGATGTCAGCGATTGCGTTTGTTATTGGCATCAGGTTTTCGGGGAGGACGCCGTACTGGGCGGCCATGTTTTGGATGTCCGTCAGTGTGGCTTCCTCGATGGTGCGGAGCATGTCTGAGGCGTCTGCGTACCGGGAGACGATGCTGTCCATGAAGGCTGTACTGCCGCTGAGGATCTGTTCTTTGACATCGCCGCCGAATAAGGATATCAGCCGTTCTTCCAACTCGGTAAATTCCTGGTTTTCCGCGATATCGGACCATGCGGTTTTTATGTCTTTCAGGCTGTCGATCTGTTTTTCAATGGCTTCGATCTGGGAATCATATGTTTCGAGGATTGCATCCAATTGTTTCTCCAGATCTTCCTGCTGTTTCTTTAAGCCTGCGACTTTGCTGTCGTGCTCCGTGCTGTCGAGGTCATTTTGGGAATCCCTGATTGCTTTATCGTCGGCGGCATAGTGCATGCCTTTTGTTTCAGAGTAGAGCAGTATTGTCCGCTGGTGCATCGCCTTTTGAAGCGCCCATTGTTTATTCTGCAGATCGATAGCACGTTCCCGCTCCTCGTTTGCCTCTTCCAATGCGTTAATCTCATCGCCGATGGCATCGATTTTATCCTGCCATTGGTTTTTCTCGGCATCGCGCTTTTCTTCCAGAGCTTTGATGTCTGATTCCAGGGAATCTATCTCTTTGTCGTAAAGTTTTTCAGCGTAGGAGATCAGGTCTTTGAGGTTATTCTTTCTTTCCTCATAATAATCTTCCCAGAGTTTTTTGATGCCTTCGAGTATGTCCTCCTCGTTTTTCTGATATTCTTCAAGGTAGGTTTCGTGCATGCCGGAGGATTCGCCGAAGAATTTTTCGTTGAGCCCCATCCGCGCTTTCCAGTATTCTTCGTCGGAGGCGGTGCCGAGTTTGTGCCTGCGTTCGAGTTCTTTGAGTTCTTTGTCGTATGCTTCTTTGTGGGTGTCTTTGGAACTTTTGGAACTGCCGGAACCGCTGCCGGATTTTCTGCCGCCTGCGCCTTTAAAATCAAGTTTATGTTTATCGAACTGAAGGATATCTTCCTGTGCTTTTTTGCCGAGTTCTTCGATTTTACCGGTATAATAAGATACCATAGCTTCATTGCCCTGTGATTCGGCAAGGGCAAGCCCGCTTTTCGCCCGGGCAAGCAGTGACAGGTTTTCTGTGGCAATACCTGCGGATTGGGCAAGGGATAACAGGTTAGTTATATCTGCGGAAGTATCTAAAAAGACACCGTTTACAGCGGCTTTTTTCAGAGCCAGGATCGTTAGTTCCCGGGCACAAACATCAGATGTGGTAGCTTCCGCCAGGAACTCATCGATATCCTGCTGTGTCGCGTCGGCAACCTCTTTGCCGGTCTCTGCGAGAAATTGTTTTTCCAGTGCAAGTTCCTGTGTTTTTTCATTCAGTGCGTTATAGACGACTTCCTGAGCATTGGCAACCCCCATCTCTTCAAGCTGTTTCGCGATAGATTCCGCAGTCTCTTCATTCAGGTGTTCCAGAGTTTCCGTGCTGTAGAAATATGCCGTCGCAAGGTCGCCAAATGCCTGCTGTACCTGTTTTGCACCCTCTTCGGAATCGGCATAGTCGGATGTCAGCGCATCAAAGAAGGATTCAAGTTTTGACGCGTCAAAAGTTATGCCGATTCCTTCCTCGATTTCAGCAAAAGATTTACGTAAGCCGTCAAGCATGGAGTTATCTATGTTGCCGGGGGTGAATCCGTCTGCGGTAAAGATGGATTGATATGCTTCTCCAAGTTTTGCAAACTGTGGTTCTAATTGTGCTGCTATTTGTTGGATGGAGGAGGAGAGGGTGGGGATGATGGAAGAGGAACCATCAGGTTCTGCAGCGTTGGCATTTTTCCTGGCTTCCGTATAGGCATCCATTGCCAGAGCGGCGTCAGTGATGCTTTCCGTTACTTTCTGCCATAAGGCCCAGTCCTCTTCGGTCGTTACGTTTTCATTCCAGAAATCCTGAATGGACCTGCCGGTTTCATTCGTAGTTTCTACGCCGCGGTCGCTGTAGGAATATCCTCCCAGCTGTTGTTTTGCTTTTCTGAGTGCCGCATTGTATCTGTTTTGGATATCTTCCGTATCAAAACCCAAAGCAGTACGGATTTCCAAAGGATCTTTTTTGAGAAGGGCAGCGATAGTGTTGATAAGTTTTTCTATTTCCGTCTGGTTGTCTTGTGACAGGTCACCCGTATCCAGCTTGAGTAATCTCTTAAAGGAGGAAGTCAGTTTCTGCTTATCGGATTCATCCAGGTTTCCTATGGGAATAATAAACTTATCCCGGATATAGGCGTAAGGATCAGGATCATATTCATTCATTGCGGCAGCATAGCTGTAGTCAAGCCCTTCTACGATCTGTACGGCTATGTCCTGTAAATCAGAGTCGAGGTTTTTGAAGGTCTGTTTTGATTTCATGCCGGATACTAAAACAGGTATGGAATCGGTCCAGGCGTTTTCACCTTTTTGGATTTTTTCCTGTAATTCCTGTTTTTGCGCATCAATGGAATCCAGTAATGCGCCGCCTGTTTCGCCGACGTTGTCCTGGATGATATGTTCCAATGCTGTTATTTCTTCTGAAGTTAATCCGTAAGTATTGGCATAGAGTTCAAATGTTCCCGTAGTTTGATTGTGATTTTGCAAAAATAAAGTAGAAGGATCAAATTGAACACGCCTGTCCGGATCAAGTGATTTCCAAAATTCGTTAGCAGAATTGGTAAGGGCATTCAGATAATTAAGTTCTGCCTGATTATTGGTATTTCCGGAAATGATCAGTTGATTATTTTCTCCATTAATCTTTATTCCGTTTTCAGCTATACCTTGTAGCTTACTCATGGCTTCACTGGAATCATTTATGGAACCGTTTAATTTATCAGTTGCCTCATGAGCCTCGTCTACATAAGTATAGACACCACTGAAAGTTTCTTCGAGTCCCTGGGCAATTTTGAAATTATTTAAATCCTCCTCAGTCTTTAGCAGTTCCTCTAATTGTTCTTTTGCTGTGATACCTTTTGTGCCAAGGGACAGGATGGAATTACCATTTTCATCAATGCTTCTTGCTAATGCAGGAAATGCCTCTGCAAGCTGTTCATTGATATCCAGGAATTCCTCATATTTATCTGTGGATAGCGAAACATTTCCATTGTTTGAGAGATTTACGCCTTTAGAGAGTTCGTCATATCTGTCTGACAATTCCGCGACGGTTTTTCGGTGTTCTGCGAGGGTGGCATTCATCTGGGCGAATTCTGAGAATAATACATCAGTTCGCTCGCGGGCTTTTTCTGTTTTGTGGATGTAGTTATCAAGTGCTTTTGCAACGCCCTGGATTGCCGCAGATGCCAGAAAGAAGATTCCTGCATTTAGGGCTGTGTTAAGGAGTGTTGCTTTGATCGCGGTGAAGTCAAATGATTGGCCGGTGGCTTTTAGATGCGCACTCAATCCTGCTACGGATGCGGATTGGGTGTTTATTGTGCTATTTCCATCGTTGAGTGTTTTGAAGTAGGAGACGGCGATTTCGTCGCAACCTTCGATTGCTTTGGCTATTGCATCCCAGTTATATTCATCATTTTCTTTGAATTTTGGAGATAATAAGTTTAATTCATTAAATTTTTTTATTACATCTTTATAGGAATCAATATTTACTTTAAATCTATCAAGAAGTCCACCTAATGATAATCCATCTTTTTCTTTGAATTGTGCGAGCAACGACAGAATAAAATTATAATTATAACTTCCAATTATAATATAAGTATGTTATCATAGAAAAAATGCAATGGTGGGAATAATATGAGTAATTTTGTAAAAAGATGTAGAAAATGCAATCATATTGGTATATACAGTAAGGATTACAATATTCATAAAGACTGTAATGGTGAATTAAA
Organism: Lachnospiraceae bacterium; assembly: GCA_022799355.1. Classification (GTDB taxonomy): domain Bacteria; phylum Bacillota; class Clostridia; order Lachnospirales; family Lachnospiraceae; genus 1XD8-76. The sequence goes on from JAAWOG010000048.1 coordinate 25,518, forward strand.
AATAGTTAACCTGACATGTGACGAGTTAATTACAATTAGCAGTGTATCAGATGATAATGATTTTCTTCAAGCTATGATCGATCTAAAAGAAAAAGATATTATTGAATATAATTTGAAGATGTCTCAGTTTAAAACACAGCTTGAACAGCAACAAAGGACCTCAATTAAATCTGATAATTCTGTTAAATGCCCTAAATGCGGTTCAACATCAATTGCTACAGGAGCCAGAGGCGTGAATTTTACTTTTGGTCTTTGGGGTGCAAGTAAAACAGTGAATCGATGTGCTAACTGTGGGCATATTTGGAAACCTTAACTGTATATATTGTAATTTGTATTGACTAACAATTCGGTATTTTCCATTATTTCCACAAATGTTTTTGGAAGCCATTTGGTGAAAGGGCATAGGTGCCCGCTATTTTCAACGCACCGCATAGCTGCGGCGAACTTTTTCACTGTCACGCTCAATGACAGGTGTCTGACTATGCCTTCGTGGGTATGAATATATACCTACGTCCTCTTGGTAGTCGATGGGAGCGGCACTTGCCCGGTTGGGTAGTACGCCTCTCTGCAAGTTGAGTCATCATGCTACATTATGAGTCACATGAGCTGTTCTTGTCCTTGTCCGGTTCTCGCGAGTTCCGGAAACTGCGTAGTTCACACACAGTTATATCAGAGGTCTGCGGTGCAGCGTCCGCAGTTGATTTTACCAATATATCCTCCTGCATAATTTAATACAGTTCTTTGTGTTTTGCCCGGGGATTTTCACCCCGGCACGGGATATATATTGAGCCTCGCACAAATTGCGTTATATTTTTATATGCTAACCCAAGTTTTTCGCACCGGCGATACCGCCGCCAATGGTGCTGAGTGTTGCAAAACTCCCCAGCTTATCCGTCAGGGCATCCAGCGCCTTCACGCCTCCGGTGCCAAGGTCCAGAAACCATTTCAGCATATCACTGTCCAGGACCGTGTTGGAGAGGGACTGGAAAGCCGCCTCGAACTGCTGTGTTTTTGCTTCCAGCGATCCAAGCCATTTCTCCTGCGCCTCCATGGCGGAGCCCTGGGCGTTTAAGGACGCATCCAGCGCTTTCTGTACCTGTCCCGACTGAAAGGCTTCTATCAGTGCATTACCCTGTTTTTTGGCTTTGTCGGAACTGCCGAACAGGATATCCGCGAGGCTGTCCCGGTCGGAGACGGAGAGGGTGTTGTATATTCTGGCGATATCCTCCATAATCTCATAGTAATCCCTGAAAGCCCCGGCGTCATCGAAGATATCGATTTTGCCGTCCGTATGGTTCAGGATTTGGGACTGGACTTTATTGATAGAGTCAGCGGATTCATGGGCATGTTCGCCAAGCTGTTCCAGTTCTTCCTTCATGCCGCGGAGCCTCATGCTGCTTATGGCAAGGAAGTCCCCGAAGCCGGCGGCGTCCTGTGCGGCATCGGAGCCGGCGGCGAGCATGGCGAGAGTCTCATCAAGCCCTGTGCCTGCGTCGGAGAGGGCGGAGGCGGAATGGGAGAGCCCGTCGCCGAGGTTTTCCATGGTGGGTGTAAATTCTCTGCCGAGTTTATTGAGTTTGTCAACGATGGCGATGGAATCGGCAGCTTCGATGTTGAATGCGTTCATCGCCGCACTCATGCTGTTGACGGCGGCGTCATTATCCGCGCCGCTGATATTGGTGTAGATAGAAGAGGTTTCGGCAAGTTTTGCAGCGTTGCCGATATCAAAGCCTGATTTTGCCCAGCCGGAGGTCTGCCTGATCAGGTCAGAGACGGACCTGCCGAGGCGGTTAGCAGAGTCGTTTGCGGAATCCAGGAAGTGTAAGTATTTCCGTTCCGTTTCCTGAGTAGCTTTGCCGAGGGCTGTCATTTTGGTATCGACTTCATATACGGCTGAGGTCATTTTCAGGAGCCCGGAAGCCAATGGCTTTAGGGCGGAGCCGAACTGTTTTTTCAGCTTGTCGAAAATGGCTTTCAGGCCGGATTCTTCCAGCCTGGCGGTGATTTTCAGTATGATTTCGTGGGTGTTCAATTGTGAAGTCCTCCTTTTTTGATGATGAGAAATTTTTGTGGGGTAGATGGTGTAACGAACTGCCCGGTGGCAGAGGCGGTTACTTTGCTTTCCCTATCTGATATATAACACCTGAAAAAGGGGTGGGGATGCTGAGTTTATGCAGGTAAGAGGGGATTTTTTAATATGTTGATGGCTTTGATTGCCGAGATGCAAGCATCCATGACTGTCTGAAAGCAGTAACCTTATTCATAGTTGCTGGCATCACTTTTTATTCTAATTCTCTATCACCATAAAAAATAGTATCAATTTCTCGGTCTCCGTAGTATAAATCTTCCACTTCAGCGTCGCCCCAAAACATTAACGGCGTCCCCTTTTTTATCATGGTGACAATACATTTAGTTCCGGTTCCACCTCCGGTAGTGGTACTTGGAGAATAGGTTTCACCTTTGTATCGGATAGTGGGTGTCCCTCCAATATATCCGGAACCACCCCCGCCGCCATAAAAATGGTGAGATCCGCCGATGCCTCCCCATAATCCGCCGCCTCCGGCAGCACACCAGGCAGACGGGTTCACCATACCACCTTCGCCAAAAGCAAAACCGGTAGATTGTGTTCCACCAGTGTTAGAACCATCATTAAGCGCGCCGCCCGGATAGTTGTAAAAACCGTCCTGCCCATTCAGACCTCCCCCGGCTCCGCCATTTCCACCATCTGTTCCATAGTCGATGCCTCCATAAGCGGCGCCGCCTCCACCGGCAACGATCAGTATGTTATTGATATTTCCTTGTCCGATCTGAGCAAGGGTTCCGGATACAGTAGCCACATGAGTTGCCCCACCGCTTCCTGAAGCGCCTTCATCACCACCATCTCTTCCTCCGGATCCGCCATTAAATCCGCCTGCACCAATAGTTGGTGTAAAAGTTGTCCCTCCTGTCCAACCTCCATTTCCACCAACACAGACATATAATTTGGTCCCTTTTTCTAAATATTTATATCCGATTGATCTTCCGCCTGCGCCTCCGGAAGCATTACTATATGGAACTTCGCAGTCACAATCTTTACCACCCCAACCGTCACATCGCCAGTTAACATTTCCGCCATTACCACCACTTAAATCAAATTTATATAGACCATCTTTCAAAATAGTTAAGGTATCAATAACTCCTGAATATGGTATTGTAACAGATATCCCGTCTTTTACCGGGGCATTATAATTTGCCATATAAATTATACACCGTTCCTTTCTATCCAACAATAAAATACAATCTGTTCGGTCTGCCTGATCCCATGGCGTTATACTGAGCCTGGGTAATTGGCGTGAAGTTATTCATAATTTGATTATTTAGCTGGGTGAGCGCTGTCATATCAGCAGCATATCCGGTTTCTGTTGTATTCAGATCAGCAGTAATACCCTTTATAGCGCCAAGTTTCGTCTCGGCATTGTCGCCATCATCAAATTCAACATCTGACGCTTTTGTCCAGAAAGATATTCTCAGCCACAATTTGTTTGCGACATCGATACATTTTCTGAAATTTCTTCCGGTTACGATTTGTTCATTAAGTGCCATGTGATTCTCCTAGTATAATAATGGTGTAGTCAAGAATGACTACTGGTTAATAGTTACAAAGTCCAATCTAATAAATCAATATAGATATAACGGAAGGAGGAA